>JABHJJ010000100.1 GCA_018691945.1 Candidatus Nitrosopelagicus sp.
CTGAAATGCTTTTCTAATTTTGTACATGCATTGCTTAATTCTTTATATGACTTTGGCATCTCTCTCTTTAGTAATTCAACATTCTTTCCTGTTCTAACTCCTGCAACAACATCTTCACCTTGAGCATTTGTTAGGTATTCTCCTTCAATCTCTTTTTTACCATTATGTCCATTTCTTGTAAATACAACTCCTGTTGCACTATCATCTCCCATGTTTCCAAAGACCATTGTAACTATATTCACTGCGGTTCCATTTGCAATGTCTTTAGTAATTCCATTCTTTTCTCGATAAACAACTGCTCTTTCTCCCATCCAGCTTTTAAAAACAGCCTCGATTGCCAATCCCAATTGTTCGTTTGGTGTATCTGGGAATTTTCTCTTTGTATGATCTTCGCAAATTTTCTTGTACTGTGAGACAATTTTTTTCAATGATTTTACGTTTAGTTTACTGTCATCTGATACTTCTTGTTTCTTTTTTGCAGAATTTAAAACATAATCAAATTTTTCATCGTTTACCCCAAAAACAACCTTACCGAATAATTGAATAAATCTCCTATACGAATCCCATGAAAATCGCGGATTCTTAGTTTGTTGTGCAAATCCCTCTACTGTTTTTTCATTTAATCCTAAATTCAAAATCGTATCCATCATTCCTGGCATTGAAATTGCAGCGCCGGAACGAACTGAAACTAAAAGTGGATTTTTTATTGAATTCCATTTTTTTCCTGTCTTTTTTTCCATCTTTACAATATTTTTCATTACTTGTGGCATCACATCTTTTGGAAGTTTTTTACCATTGTCATAGTATTTGTTACAAACTTCAGTTGTTATTGTAAATCCCGATGGTACTGGAAGTTTTAGGCGTGTCATCTCGCTTAATCCTGCACCTTTTCCGCCTAGAAGCATTCTGTTTTTGCTATCGGCTTCTTCAAATGCGTAAACCGGCTTGCTTTTTACCATGCAAAAATTTGTCGATTTACTGGCTTTTTAAACCCTTACAAAATTCGGAGATTATTTTTTCCCAATCTTTTGCTTTGACGATTCCACTTGCAACAAGAATTCCTTTCGATCCCAGTTCTTTTGCTTTTGAGACATCTTGACCTGAAACAATTCCTGCACCGCACAAAAGTTTTGTAGAATTCTTTGCATTTTTTACAGCTTGGACTGCATTTGTTATTAGTGCTGGTCTCTCTGTAGAAATTGCTCGACCTGTTCCAATTAGTTCAGGTGGTTCTATTGCGATAAATGTTGGATTAAGTTTTACATATTTTCTTACCTCGTTGACGTTTTTAACACATAGAACTGTTTTGAGTTTTAACTTTTGTAATCGTTTGATTAAAGATGTTATCTCTTTTTCAGAAATTCTATGTTCACTATGATTAATGATCGAACCTGAAATTTTTGATTTTTTTACAATCTCGGGAACCATAAATCCCGTTGTACTGCCAACTTTCTTGTTATCTACATGCTGTGCTAAAACTGTAATCTTGAATTTTGTAATTAATGGAATGAGATGGTGTGGGGGTGCAATTGCAATTGGCACTTTATATTTTCTTGAAACTTTCTCTGCAGTCTTTGCAATCTTGATAATCTTCTCTCCTGCAATTTCATCGTAATTTTTACAATTTATGATAAACATCTTATTTCCTAATTGATTCGGAGAGTTTCTCATATTTTAGCTTCATTATGAGAACTGTCATTGTTAGAAACATTGCTGCAATATTTACTCCAATAATGTATATGTCATCTACCTCAATTCCATAAACAAGCCATAATGCGGCTCCTGCAAATATTGCTATAACTAAATATTTTGAAACATCTTCCAATTTCTTCGTTTTATATCCTTGAATAATCTGAGGCACCCAGCCTATCAAGATCAATATTCCTGCTAATATTGCAACTATTCCTAATGTAATTTCGTCTAACATATCTAATTCCAGAAAAATTGGTCCAACCCTGTTTGTTTTGGCTTTCCAAGTATTGTGTCAAAGTCCAAGTCCATCGATGATGTAATTTGTTCTAAGGTACTTTCCATAAACTCCATATACTTTCCAGAATCAATTTCAGCTTGTTTTGCCAGTTCCACTGGTTTTACGCCTGGTTTGTTGAGTATTTTAACATATGATATGATGTCTCCTTTTTTTATTTCTCTAGTTGTTTCAAGTTGTTTTGCAGCTCGTATGTGTTGTGGAATTGTTTTTACATATTCTGATGGTGCTTTACTAAGTGTCACATTGAATGTTAATTCTTTTAATGGAATGCTCTTCTCTTGTACTCGTTTTGCATATTCTGCAATTTTTTCACTAACCTGTTTTTTTGCATTTTCGAACTGATCTTTATCTTGAACCTTTGCTAATACATCTAATAATTCATAAAATAATGTCTTGATGAATGGAGGTGTATGTGATTTCTTTCCTGTTAATCCTTTGACATCAACTTTTCCATCTTTTGTAACTCCAAAATAATTTTTCTTCCTATTACTCAATACTACATATCTGTAATTTTTCTCTACTTCTAATTCTACGCCATGATCTTTTTTTGCTAGTTTTATAACATCTTCAATTTGCTGTGTGGTTGGATTTTTTACAAAAAGTGAATCTGTGTCTCCATACAACACCTCTAATTCTACACCTTTACATTTTTCAATTGTATCCATGATGATGTATCTTCCTAATGCTGTAGTTGCTTCTGCTGCTGGAAGGAAGTATAATGGAAATATCTCTGCTCCCATCACGCCATAGCTTGCATTAAGAATAACTTTCAATGCTTGACTTACTACAGTATACAGCTGTCTTTGTTCATCTGTAATATTTTCTTTTTTTGAAAGGCTTTTGTAATAATTTACACGTAAATCTCGCAATGAACCAATAATTAATGATGTCAATCCATTCTTCTTTGTACATGCCCAATGAGATGTGCCTGGTATTCCATTTTTCTTACATTCTTCATGTGGGCATCTTACTGTTTCATACGATAAATTATTCACTTTGATTATGCTTGGATACAGACTTGCAAAATCCATTACTGTGACATCAAAATGAACTCCCTCTACTGGTTCTATCACTAATCCTCCTCGATATTTTTTATCCTTGATCACTGCATCATTTGCTACTCCTGAAGATTTTTTTTCAATTTCATCCCGTCTTGGAATTAGAAAATTATTTTTTCGATGTTCATAATAAAGCAGACTACGAATCCATTGTGATACTCCCATTCTTGAAATATCGTCAATTGGCATTCTTGCAATTCTTGTAATTACAACTAGTAAATTCATGAGTAAATCTTCGTTAAAGCTTGTTAACTTGTATGTTAGATATGCATCATTCTGACAATACTTTGCAATTTGATAATATGTCATATTGTCAATCTCTACACCATAATCCATTTTCTGTTCTCCCAAAACTCCTTTTGAGACACTGTTAAGAGAAAAGTCATTATATTTTTGTGAAAATACGTAAATCTGAAAAGCTTTATTTGAAAAAGTTCGATACAAATCTAGGTGTACCCCTTTAGTTAATGTTGCAGAATCTCTCATCATGTAAAGTGGATTTACATCATCTGTAATTCCAAGTCTTTTTGCACGATTGTACAAATAAGGAAGATCAAAACCATCTCCATTGTATGTAATTAGGACTGGATATTTTTTTACTAACTCGAACGAATCTTCAATTAATTTTCTCTCTTGATCCTTTTCATAAAATACTACTTCGATATTTTTATCTAAATCATTTACTCCTTCCTCAATTCCATCTCTTCTTAAAACAAAAACTTTCTTTATCCCGTCACTTCCTTCAAATCCTACGGCTGTGACCTTTTTTTCTGCAATTTTGGCATCTGGTAGTCTTCCGTCTGTTTCTACTTCTATATCCAAACTTATTCTTCTAATTTTTGGTATAGGTTGGTTTAGAAGTTCTGCCCAGTTCGAAACCTCTTCTTGAAATTGTTTTGTATCTGTCATACCTGTATTTGCTAATTTATCCCAAAGCAAACTTTTCATGGCTAATCTAGTCTCATCTGACATTTCAAAATCATGTGGAATTATCTTATCATTTTCAATCTTGTAGTATTTCCCAATAATTAGTGAATTATCATAAAGATAATTCTCATAATATTTAATATCGGACTCCCATGATTCTACCACATTTCTGATACTTTGTGTAGTCTGTGTTCCTCCTATTGCCAATGGGTCTGCTACAATAATTTTTGAAACTTGAATTTCTTTGTCCTTGAGTGTATCAATTTTCTTTACAGTCTTAATTTCTATAACATCTTCTCGTTCTGATAAGAATTCTAAATCTTCTGTTGCCATTTTTGAAAAACAATAGGGTTGGTGACCGGTTTTATCTTCCCATAGATAGATTTTTTGTGATTCTGGATTGTAAAATTTAAGACTAACTTTTTTTGTTTTTCCAATATATGATGCAGAAATTAATAGTGAATTTGGTATATTTGCTACTTCGTCTTGTTTAAAATCTTCAACTGCTTCCATGTCTATTCTTTTGTGGCAATCATTTTTCCTGTCCATTTGTTAATACTTTCATTATTTAAAATCTTAATCTCAACTCCTGCTTCTTTTATCAAATCATAATTTGTTTCTGAGTATTCATCAAGACACACAAATTTTTTAATTCCAATAGTTATCGCCATTTTTGTACATTCTAAACAAGGAACAAATGTGGAATACAAAATTGCTCCTTTTGCTCCTGCCTCTATGCCTAAAATTGCACAATGCATTATTGCATTGGCCTCCGCATGATTACATACGCATCTTTCAAGCCCTTCTCCTGATTTTATTTTTCCATCCATTCGATCTTTACATCGTTGACACCCTCCTTCAAAACAATTTTTGATTCCTGGCGGTGTTCCATTATATCCTGTTGCAAGTTGTCTATGGTCTCTCACAATTACTGCTCCCACGCTTCTTGTCACACAGTTTGATCTTAATGATGCAAGTTTTGCTTGAAGCATGAAATATTCATCCCATTCAGGTCTCTCAAAACCATTGTGCATGTAAATTATTTAATTTGCCACCATATAACCTCTAAGTGACTTTTAGTCAATTGTAAATATTATAAGATATGTGACTATTATCTCAACTTATGGGATCAGGTTACTATGAACATAGACTGATTAAAGCGAATTCTATTGAGCTACGTGATTATCAGACGAATCTTGCAAATGATGCAAAAAATGAAAACTCGTTAGTTGTTCTGCCTACCGGACTTGGTAAAACCACAATTGCATTACAAGTTATGGCTCATATCTTATCTCAAAATAAAGGCGGTGTTTTACTTTTAGCACCTACTCGTGTACTTGTCAATCAACACTTTGACTTTCTTAAAAAAAATCTACTGTTAGATGATATTGGAATTGTAACGGGTGAGGATTTGATAAACAAGCGTAAAAAATCCTGGATGAATAGCGTGATATGTGCCACCCCTGAAATTACTCGTAACGATCTAGAACGAAACATGATTGATACTGAACAGTTTAGCCTTGTGATATTTGATGAGGCTCATAGAGCCGTCGGAGATTATGCATACACTGGAATTGCAAATCATTTCAAAGAAAAATCTCTCATACTTGGAATGACTGCAACACTTCCTAGTGAGAAAGCAAAGGCTACAGAAATTATTGTATCTCTTGGAATACAAAACATCTTGCAAAGAACTGATGAGAGTCCTGATGTTCAACCATATATTCAAAAAACACATACTGAATGGATTATGGTTGATTTGCCCCCTGAAATGAAAGCAATTCAAAAATGTCTCCAACTTGCATTAGATGAAAGATATACAACTTTGAGAAAAAATGGAATTCAAATTGGACAGAATCAATCTTTATCGACATTACTTCGGATTCGGCAGTATGTATTAACACAAAATCGTATCTCTGCAAAACCATTATTCACTGCAATTCGAGTCACATATGCATTAAACATTTTTGAAGCTCATGGTGTCACATCTTTTCTAAAATTCTGTAATAGAACTAAGGCAAAAAAGGGTGTAGGGATTAAAGATCTTTTTGAAAAGGATCTAAATTTTATGCGAGCTGTAGAATTGGCAAATTTTGCAAAATCTCACGGCATTGAACATTCTAAACTACCAAAACTAAAAGAAATTATTTCTTCAGTTAAAGATAAAGTCTTAATTTTTACAAGTTATCGAGATTCTGTCAATGTTATAAATGAAACACTACAAAAGATGGAGATTAATTCTGAAATTTTAATTGGAAAATCAGGTGATACTGGATTAAAGCAAGAAAAACAGATTGAAACTGTTCAAAAATTCCGAGATGGATTAACCAAAGTTCTTGTTGCAACTCGTGTTGGTGAAGAAGGCTTAGATATCTCTGAAGTAAATTTGGTAATTTTTTATGACAATGTTCCAAGCTCAATTCGTTTCATTCAAAGAAAAGGTAGAACAGGAAGGAAGACCGAAGGTCGATTGGTTGTGTTAATTGCAAAAGATACCATTGATGAAGTATACTATCACATAGGCCAAAGAAAAATTAAATCTGCCAAATTAATGGGGGATAAATTATCAAAAAAACTTGAAAACGATGAATTAAATTCTGTTGAATCTCTAGACAGTTTTCTCTAGGAATCATCTTTTTTATCTCCGCCCGGTCCTAACATCTCTTCAGGTTTGACATCGTTATCCCATGTCCCTCTAATACCCTTGACTAGCAAAATTCCGCCTGCAGCCAGAATTCCAATAACTGCGACAAATATCAAATTCCTACTTTGTAGCTGCTCATCACAATCGACCTTTACTGCAACATTTTCATCTGTATACTCATAACATTCTGAAAATTCTTTTGTTTGAACTGTGATGTCTTGATACTGACTTCCAAATACTGCCATGACAATAAATCCAACAGATAATACTACAACCCCGATCATGACAAAACGTATGTCGCTCATTGTGTAATTTACACATGGAGAATATTTTAATGAATTTGTGAAATTTGCTTTAATTTTCTAGAAAAAGCGTATATTGCACTTGACGAATATCACTACAAATGACGAAATGGGCAGATTTTGTAATCAGTGCTGTCAAAAAAGGATCTGGTTTATCGAATATCAGCCATGTACAAATACATGAAGATCTAGAACATGGTCTTACCGCTCCTAAATTAATTGATAAGCATGAAATTTCATCTAAAATACAAAAAGGAATTTCATTCATTACTATTTTCAAAAAAAATGAAAATGAATGGATTGCCGGTGATATGGTCCGAACATATGTCAAAGATGGTGATGTGTTTATTCGTACTGATGATAATAAAGTAACATCTGATAATCTTGGTACACTTCCAACAGTTGATGAATTAGAAATCGTACTTACTGAAATAAAACCCGAACCTAAACCAGAACCTAAACCAGAATCTAAACCAGAACCTAAACCAGAACCTAAACCAGAACCTAAACCAGAACCTAAACCAGAATCTAAACCAGAACCTAAACCAAATATCGAAACTGGTGATTATGAATATGAAGATAATAGGCGTACATCACTTGCAAAAGAAGCTGAGAATATACGTTCTACAAAATCATTGCCCAAAGGTTGGAATGCTGAACCAAAAGAAAAAGAAGTTTCACGTTGGAATGAGGATGGTACATTCAATAGTTCTTTCAAAAAAGAACAGGAAAAAGAATTTCTTGAATTTGAGAAAAAATATCTTGAAAACTTTGAAAAAGATAAATCTAAACGTAAAAAATTAAATGAAAAATTAAAAGAAACAGAACAGACAGAATACAATGCTCGAATTTCTAGGCGTTTAGAACTTGAAAAAGAATCAGGAAAAAACTATGAAAAATTATTGACTGAAATATCTAAACCCGAACCTAAACCAGAATCTGTTTCTAAGCCTAGGAAAATTAAGACTGAAACTGAAAGAAAACCCTCTGTAGAAAGTCGTATTTCAGATGTGCTCAAACGTGTAATATCTACAAAAGATACTTCTACAAAAGATACTTCTACAAAAATTGCAGATGATACTCGAAATTTTATTCGAAAAAAACGTACTGCTCCAAAACCTGAACCTAAAACAAAACCTCTGGAGTCTAAACCTAAAGTAAAACCATCAAAACTAACTTTAACTAATTCAGATGAAGATAAAAAACGAGAATTACTTGCAAATGAGGCCTTAAAATCACGTTCAACAAAATCATTGCCAAAATCTAAGGTTGTCAAAGACGAAAGAAACTCAACGCGAGCGCAGGAAAAAGAAATTGCTGAAATTAAAGCACAAGCTGTAGCAGACGCTAAAAAACAAGCTGAAAAAGAAACATCGACCATAGTGGAAAGATTACAAAAACAAATTGATACTGCTAATGAATCATTAGAAAAATTACATAAAGAAAATGAGGAAATTAAAAGAGTCAAACGTGAATCTGAAGAAAAAGCTAAACGTGAGGCAGAAAAGAAAGCAGCTGCAGAAGCCAAAGCTGCAAAAGAACAGATTGAACGTCAAGAAGCAGAAAAAAGAGCAAGAATTGAAGCAGAAGAAAAAGCAAAACGTGATGCAGAAAAGAAAGCAGCTGCAGAAGCCAAAGCCGCTCAAGAGCAAATTCAAAAAGAGCTAGCAGAAGCCAAAGAACAACTCAAACGTGAAGAGGCAGAAGAAAAGGCAGCACTAGAAAGAGAACTAGCTGAAGCCAAAGCAGCCAAAGAACAATTAGAAAAAGAAGAATTATCACAAACTAATGATCTTGATCTTGCATCTGAACTAAAAACTGAATTGGCTAATTTGCGTAAACAACTTGAGTCAATAAAAGATGATTAGCACTTGGCAATTATATAATATGCCGAACATACCTTGAACTTCTTTAATACCTGAAAATGCTTTCAATTTGGAAATAATTATTCTTCTGAACCTAATACTCGATTTATTAGAACAAATACTTGACTATGAGGCAGTGACACTAATTCCA
>JABHJJ010000101.1 GCA_018691945.1 Candidatus Nitrosopelagicus sp.
GACCTTTTTTCATTAAATTTTGCTTCATATTGTTAATTTCAATTACTTTGTAATAAAATGTGTGTTACAATGGATAATTTTGATCAGTTGTTATTTTTGAATATGATCATATTGTTTATTTGTATGATTTCAATTATAACATACAATTGAAAATTATTTTATCATTAGTTGTATTGTTTATTGCAGTTTCAATACCTTCTGCATTTGCAGAGGTTGTCATTACTACTGCAAGTGGTTCGGCAACACCTGGATGTGAAGTATCTTCTAGTTGTTTTTTTCCAAGTGTTGCAACTGTTTACGTGGGGGAAACTATCGTATTCTTAAACACTGATTCAGCTGCACATACATTTACTGCAGGAACTCCTGAAAGTATTACTGGAGAATTTGATACATCTGTATTAATGTCTGGAGATTCTTATTTTTGGACTGTAAATTCTGGTGGTATGATTAATTATTTTTGTATGATTCATCCTTGGATGATTGGACTAATTGTTGCAGATAGCCCTGTTGTAATTTCATCTTCAACTAACATCTCACTTAATTCAATTCCATCATCGATCCCATTAGATTATGGACCATTCATGATAACTGGAAAACTAACAACCACTGATGGTACTCCACTTTCTGGAAAATCAATTTGGATGCAAGCAGATTCTGGTGATGGACGTGGGCAAGGAGGAGATGCAATTACTGATTCAAACGGTTACTTTGAGAGAGAGTTGTATTTCTGGCATGAAGCCGATATTGGAAACTGGGAAGTGTATGTATATTTTGAGAGTGATGCTGATTATGATTTTTCAGCCAGTACATCTAGATACATTACAGTTGAACCTCCTAATGTAGAACCTACTGTAGAAACAACATCTTCAACTAACATCTCACTTGATTGGGTTACTCCAAATGTTAAGTCTGGTGACTCTCTTTTTGTATCTGGAACTCTAACAACATCTGACGGTTCATCTTTATCTGGAAAAACAATTTTGATATCCATTAACAGTGAGGATGGTGAAGGTACAGGAGTTTATGCTATAACTAATTCAAATGGTTATTTTGAAACAAATTTTGATATCACATCTGGTATGAAAACAGGAGAATGGAGTGCACAAGCATTTTTTAATGAAGATGAATATTATTTTGCTTCTATTAGTGGATATTCCTATTTTACCGTGGAATCAACTGCTGTAATTATGGATCATACAACGCTTACATTTGATTATATTTACCCTATTCAATCTGGTGACTCTGTCATCTTAACTGGTTCCTTAAACACTTTAGATGGTGCATCAATATCTGGAAAAACAATTTTGATTACAATTTATCCTGATAATGGGGGAACTGGACATGGTGAATATACTACAACTGATCATAATGGAAATTTTGTTTTAAATTTTTACACTACCTCTAATGATGATGTTGGAGGATGGACTGCAGATGCAGAATTTGTTGGTGATGTTAATTATTTTCCATCTCTTATTGATTCCCAACCTTTTATCGTAGAATTTTACAATGTTGATTCTCCTAATTATCCTCCTAGAAATTATTCTGCAGATATTACAATAGAACGAGGTACCAGTGTTCCTGGATGTGAACAAGAAAATAATTGTTATTTGCCATATCAATTTTCTACCGTAGTTGGAAATACTGTTGAATGGTATAATGCAGATTCAGCAATACATACTGTAACTAGTGGAACTGCAAACGATGGATTAACAGGTATATTTAATTCTGATATGTTAGAATCTGGAAAATCATTTTATCACACGTTTGACAAAAATGGAACTTTTGATTATTTTTGTATGATTCATCCATGGATGGGAGGAATTGTTTCAGTCATTGATAATTCTTCTAATGTATACACTGGTAATGTTGTGGCATCTGGAGAAAATATACCTTATTCAATCATCGGTGGAGTAGTAACCAGTGCAACAATAGATAGAAATACTAATTCAGTTATCATTAACATTGATGCCCATTATGATGGAACATTAACAATCAGTCCTTCAGAATCAACACAAAGTGGTATCTTTATGGTATTAGTTGATGGTGAAGAATCAAATGATGCAGAAATTAACGGTAATCGAGTCGTTGTATACTTCTCAAGAAATGTTGGAGACATTGAAATTATTGGAACTAATGTGTTGGGGACATTTACAACAACTCCACCTAAACCAATAATTGAATCTAATGCTGGAACTTTAACAGTTGACAGTGCAAAATACCATGTTTCCCGCTACAATCCTGTCGAAGTACATTTTTCGGGAGTGGTATCTGAATACAATAGAGGACATTCTGTTTTAGTGGATATACAATATCCTGATGGAGAAACACTTACACAAAATATTATAGTTTCATCTGATGAATCATTTAATGTTAGCATATTTTTAAATGATGATGATCCAATTGGTGTTTATACAATTAATGCAAAATATATGGATAGAGAATTTTCATCATTAACTTTCGTATTGGATAAAATACCTGAAGCAATTTCATCTTCAACTAACATCTCACTTAATTCAATTCCATCATCGATCCCATTAGATTATGGACCATTCATGATAACTGGAAAACTAACAACCACTGATGGTACTCCACTTTCTGGAAAATCTGTTTGGATGGATGCAGATTCTGGTGATGGAAGTACAAAAGGAGGAAATGCAATTACTGATTCAAACGGTTACTTTGAACGAGAATTATATTTCTGGCATGAAGCAGAACCAGGTAATTGGGAAGTGTATGTATATTTTGAAGGTGATGCCAATTATGATTCTTCTAACAGTGCATCTAGATACATTACAGTAACAGATGAACAAAAAATATACAATATCGAATTACAAACTGATAAAGCAGTTTACAAATTAAATGATATTATTGAAGTGACTCCAATCGCTTCAATTTATGGAGGCTTCATCACTATTGGTATAACTGATGAGTCTGGGGCAATTTTTGCAGTGGTTCAATATGATTTAGAAAATCATGATCCAATAACATTTCAATTAGAAGATGAATGGTATGTGCCTGGTGCAGAATACATTGTATTTGCAAATTATGAAAATTCACATGCCGAATTAACAATTTATGCTTCAGAAAATGGTCCGAAACCTATTTCCAAAGTTAGTGAGTTGACACTTGATCCTTTACCTATATCAATTAAAACCGGTGAATCCATTACATTTTCAGGTAAATTAGTAACTAGTTTTGGAACACCAATTTCTAAACAAACAATATTGATTAAAGATGATGACAGTTTTGGTCCTGATGATCTAATTGCTAAAGCTGTAACTGATTCTACAGGATATTATAAAAATACAATAATTGCAAAAAATTGGGATGCAACCAGTGGAGGTGCTAGTGAGATATATGCTGTATTTGATGGTACAGATATCTATCAAGGAGATAGAACTTCAATTTATGAAGTAACTGTAAAAAGCGGTATCAAAAATACTTCAATAATCTTTGATAAATTACCAAAAGCTGTAACTGAGGGTGAGTCAATTACATTCTCCGGACAATTACTAACTGATGATGGTACACCACTTGAAGGAAAAACTATTTATCTTAAACAAGATGTTCTAATTAATTCTGATAATCTATTTGCAACTCTAACTACTGATAGTAATGGCTATTTCGTGGTGGAGAAATCATTTATCCTTCCTAAATATGCTGAAAAATTAGATGTAAATTTTTATGTAAAATGGGATGGAGATGATAAAAATAATTCTTTTAGAACATCAAATCAAAAAATAACTCTTACAACATCTAACCCTGTAAAGAATACAATACTAACACTTGATCCTTTGCCTAATAAAATAACTGAGGGTGAGTCAATTACATTCTCCGGACAATTACTAACTGATGATGGTACACCACTTGAAGGAAAAACTATCTATGTTAAAGATGATCGTGATATTGCAATTGATAAAATTATAAAAACTACCACTACTGACTTTAATGGAAAATTCAAAACAACTTGGAGTGCCACTGTAAGGAGTTCTGGTTCTTATGATTTTTATGCAATTTTTGATGGTGAAGAAAAATCAAAAGAAGACAAAAGTTTAACATATCGTGTTTATGTTACTGCAATTCAATCTTTTGAACCAATACGTGTATTTTCTGATGAATCTGTATTTGAGATTGGAGATAGTCTTGTGATATATGGGGATGCGACCCCAGATGAAGAACTACAAATTGCATTAATGGATGTAAATGAAAATATTATTACTAGTAAAACCATTCAAGTATCTTCTTCAGGCTCATACAGTACAACTTTGTATAATTGGAAACAATCAACTACTTTCGGTGACTATTGGGTAGTTACATGGTCTGCAATTGATCAAAGATATGATGGGTTCTGGGTATCATTTATTGAAGGTGTACCTAAAGTTTCAGAAACTAAAATTACTCTAGATCGACCGCCATCATCTACTGTTCTTAATGAACCAATTACATTTAGTGGAAAATTAACTACTGTTGATGGATCTCCAATTAAAAATGCAAATGTAATCA
>JABHJJ010000102.1 GCA_018691945.1 Candidatus Nitrosopelagicus sp.
CAAAGTAGATAAAAATATCATCAACATGAAAACGTCATATCAGTTTAATCACAATTTATTATTGGCATCATTAATTGCTCTGATAGTTATCAGTTCTGCATATTATTGGGCTGATGAACGAGGTGAATTCTTTGAGCCATTTTGGATAATAGTTTTATCAATTTGGTATGTGACAATTGGTTTTAGCCTATTTTTGGTTTTCCGAAAAATAAAAAGTGGTTATTTAATTGCAGGAGTATTATCATGGATGACAATTATATTTTGGGCGTGTGATAATTCTCACATAGTTTTTCAAGCATCGTTTATTGCATCAGAGCCAAATCTATTCATGACGATCAGAAATTTCATAGGTGTCGGAATTGCAGGATTAGCCATATTTTCATCACATAATGCATTTCATAAGATTTAGAATTTTTTTATATTATATACCAAATATTCATTTGTTTCAAAATGTTAGCACTAGTTATGTTTATTAGGCATTATACAACGAAAATGTAGATGGTGTTTCTTAGGAAGAAGAAAGTAAAAGGATACGAGTACCTGTATTTAGTAAAAAGTACGTGGGATAAAAAAAGGAAAACTTCAAGGCAGGAGACTATCAAATATCTTGGAGAGAAGTCTGCAGTGTCAAGAGATGATATACCAGAAGAATATAGAGAAGACGCAAAAATTAATTCGTTTTTGCTCCAAAACACATCAAAAGACAGAAAAAAATATGAACAATTAATTGGACAATTAAGAGATAAATTATTCACATCATTAACTGATGGCAATCTAAAAGAAACGATGAATGTCTATACATCTTTTGTTTCAAATAATTCACTAGATAAATTCTATGAGAAAGTTATGACACCAGTGATGACAAAAATAGGACACTTGTGGTCTAATGGAGAATTATCAATTGCGACCGAACATGTTGCAAGTAATATTGCACATAGTTTAGTCAAAGTAATTTCAGATGATTTCAGAAAATCCAAATATGATAGAGGAGTTGTAATTCTGACCACGCCAGTTGGTGAAGATCATGATTTAGGATGTAATGTGCTAGATTCATTTTTAACTTCTAAGGGATTTACAACATTTAATCTATCTCCAGCTACACCATCAGAATCATTAATAGAATTTATCAAAACAGCAAGGCCTGATGCATTATTTGTGTCAATTACATTGGAAGATAATATCAGGTCTGGACAAAGACTGGTTAAGAAGATTCACAACGAATACAAAAAACTTCCAATTTTCATTGGAGGTCAGGCATTTTCTCAAAAAACTAATTTTAGATTTGAGGGAAAATTAATTACGGATGCAAATATGTTAGAACAGATGCCACAAATCATCAAAAAAGGATAATTATAATAATTTATGAATAAAGGTACAATCAGATTTAAGATGAAGCACGATCTCTAGGGTCTAATTGAAGAGATTTGTTATAACAATCAGAAGCCTCATTGTATCTACCCAAACTTCTCAATACAATTCCTTTGTTATTCCATAAATCAGGATCATCAGGTTTTAGAAGTAATGCTTGCTCAAAAAAACTCAATGCATTTTCAAAATTACCATTTCGGAGATTCTCAGTTCCTTTTTGAATTAATACATCTATTTTAGTCACGTGATAACTATAGAACTACTCTGAAATAATCCCATCGCTCAGGATCAAACTTTTTTACAAATACGATATTTTTTTCCTTTTTCTTGCGTTCCTCTATAACATCACGCATCGTGAAACTTGTCATGAATTTGTATCCTTGAGACTGAACTTGCATCATGAATAGCTGGCGAATTTCTCTTCCACCATGAAATCCCCAATAGCCATTTTTTATTGCAACAGGTTCCAAAAATATGGTGTTATTCTTTCCACGATTTTTGTCTTCAAAGTCCAATTCGAAATTATATTTTTCAAGTGGACCACCTTTTGCAAATCCAACTATGGCGCCATTTTTATCACCTACACGTAACGTGTTTAGAATTGTGTCAGAATCATCAAGTGAATTGATAAAATCATCTCGTGAAAATTGTAAAGGTTTTGGTAGTTCTCTATATATCGATAGCAAAACATCAGACACATCTTCAGAGATTGTATTTTTTTCTATGCATGGAACCAAAGGTAATCCATCATAAACAAATTTGTTGTAGATTTTAATCTCTTCTTGGCGTAGTTTCATAAATTCAGTAATGTTATCTAGAAGATTTTTTCTCATGTGTTTTGGCAATCCAAATAATACACGATGACACATACCTGGTTCATTGTTTAGCATATCTTCAAAGAATGACACCGAACGGGTGACAATGAATGCAGGATGCCAGCTTGATGAGTGCGCATTCATCTTTGCCATATTCATTGCCTTTGTAAAGTCACCAAGAGAGTATCCACCAATACGATCAGAGACAGATAAGAAATGACCAAGTTCTCTGAAGTGTTCTTGTTGTTTTTTATTTTTCTTAATTTTTGATTTTGAGAAATAGTTTTGGATTAGTTTATCAGTAGTAGTTATGATGTCACCCTTCCATGGATAAACAGTTCTAGAGATCAGAGCACATATGAGATTTGGATCAAGATTAGCTTCGGCGAGGAGTTTTTGAATTGTTTTATTTTTTGAGATAAATTGAATGACATTTTTTTCATGTGGCTTGTCTATTGCTTTACCAGGATCAAAATCATGCAAGAGTGCAGATGCATAAAGATAATTCAAGTCATCAAGAGTAAGAAATTCGTCTTGTAAGGAATGTATGCCAGAAAGTAAGGTGATGTATGTTACTTCAAGTTCATGATCAATGTTATGATATCCATAATAATCACTAAACAAACCATTGTCTTTGAATAATTGAATGGTGTAATCTAGTAGTTTTACATTTACGTCAGTTGCAAGTTCTACAGAGGAGAGTAAATCAAATATTCCATTTCGTAGTGAAGGAGGATTTGCAAATTCTTGCATGAGTTAGACGATGGAATTAAGGTTTTAAAGTTATTTGATTATTCTACTAAACCCAAATCGGTTATAAGGTAAATAATGATATTTTGAGTGTGGGATTGAAACGATATCTTATCACAAGAGGGATAACAATGTTCGGCGTATTAATGATAACATTATTGCTTACAATTTCTCTTGTCGGTTCAAATATGGATACAATTCTAAAACAAGGGGTAATTTATCAAGTTAGAGCAGAGATTACAGAAAATACATCAATTGTACAAGGCTTCAACGACCCAGAAGAATTTGAGAAATTTGTTCAACAAAAAATTGATGAGAGAGTAAAAACGCTAGGACTTGACACGCCATGGTATTCTCCACAAAGACTTGGATATACCATGTATAAGATTTTAATTTTGGATTTTGGTAATGCAACATTTCTTACAAGTGATTCAGGATCATCGAATGTTGGAGAAATAATTTTTGAAAAGATGCCAAAAACAATTCTGTTGTTTACTACAGCTACAATAATTATATCCATCATTGGAATTGTGTTAGGTGCAGCGTCAAGTAACAAAATTGGTTCAAAGATAGACCGTATAACATCTACATTTGCAGTGATTAGTAGTAGTTTCCCAGTGTGGTGGATTGGTATGTTAATGATATTTGTATTTGCCTTTGTTTACCAAATTTTTCCTGCAAGAGCTACACCAAATATAGCATCAGATGACCCAGGCTACGTTTTGGCATTGCTATACCATATGGCGCTACCCGTGATAACAATTGTTCTAATTGGATTTGGAGCATGGGCATATCTTGTTAGAAATTTCATGGTAGGAATTATGCAAGAAGATTTCATCACTGCAAAAAAAACTATGGGTATTTCCAAAAAGAAGATAGTGTATAGCCATGCATTAAGAAATGCAGCGCCTCCAATTGTCACCATACTTGCATTGAGTCTATCAGGTTCACTAGGAGGTGCAATAATTACAGAGGCAGTATTTGATTGGCCAGGAATGGGAAGATTATACTTTGAGGCAATTAGCGTGATGGATTTGCCAGTGATTATTGGTTCAACATATATTCTAACAGTTTTATTTTTGGTGAGTATATTTATTGCAGATTTACTATATGGTTATTTTGATCCGCGAGTGAGGACATCAAATTGAGTAGTGTTTCTACAAATGAAATTAAAAGAGAATTTCTAAAAAGTAAGATGGGATTAACTGGTGTTTTTATTTTACTAGGATTGGTTTTAATTTCTATCATAACAATTTCAACAATTCCCGTATCAACATTTCAAGAATGGAATAATCCTGAGAAATGGATATTATATCCAAAAACATCAGTTCCAAGTTGGGTCAATCTTTTGTCTCCAGAGAAAATTCCAGAGCATAAGATTATTGATGCTGAAATTTTTGAGTCACATAAAGATGAAATTTTTCTTGTATCTCAGCAGTTTGGAGTATCCTTTGAGTATGATGATTTTCCAAGTGATTTTATTTTTGAAACAAAAACAAAATACTCAGATTCACACCTAGTTCAGATTAAAGTAATACGTCCGGATGGAATTATTTTGGAAATATTATCCACTTCTTTGCCACACTCAGAAATAGATACGATTCATAATCAAAGGTATTTCTCAACGGACAGTATGATAAAGAAAAATCTAAATGCATATAAAGAAGAATTTCAATTTGATTTTTCTATCGGTGCAACTGAAATAATATTTTCAAATCTAAATGAAAACCAGGTGCAAAAAGGTAATTATATTTTCATTATGGACACATATGGAATAGGAGAACCTGCAGAAGTATTAGAATCAAAAATGATTCTAGGAGGAAAGACATTCGGATTAATGGGAACGGATGAACTTCGTAGAGATTTAGCTGTAGGATTACTTTGGGGCACACCGCTTGCACTTTTCATTGGAATATCAGTATCAATCGGATCAGTCGTTGTGGGATTAGTTTATGGAGTTTATTCAGGATATAAAGGAAAAAAGACCGATGAAACCATGATGAGATTTAATGACGTCATCTATGCATTGCCTGCATTACCATTTTTAATAATTTTGGCAGTTACAATAAGCAATAGTATATTTTTGATGATAGGTTTTCTTATGATTTTTAGCTGGGTGGGAATTGCAAAGGTTTCACGTAGTATGTCATTACAGATTAAGACTAGACAGTATGTGGAAGCAGCAAAGATAATGGGACAAAAAGACTCGAAGATAATTTTTAGGCATATTCTTCCTCAGTTGCTGCCATATGCATTTGCCAGCATAGCAATTTCGGTCCCCGCAGCAATCACTACAGAAGCAGGATTAAGTTTTCTCGGATTAGGCGATCCATCATTTCCCACATGGGGACAAATTCTACATGATGCCAACACGTATGGAGCCACAGCACAAGGATTTTGGTGGTGGATTGTCCCACCAGGAATTTTAATTGCGATAACAGGATTGGCGTTTGTCTTTATTGGAAATGCTCTAGACGCGATAGTTAATCCAAAATTAAAGAGATAACTATCCAGATATGCTGAATTTTCGGATTAGATCAATTGATTTGTCATTTAGTTTTATTGTATAAGTTGCAGCATTAGGGTTAGTATTTTTTTCTTCAGACAATAATTCAGTAAATTTTGTTTTTTCTACTTCAACTGCTCCTGCTTCATGCGCACATAAATTAAACGCCTTAAGTTGAAGATTGTTCTTTAACAAATATGAAATAAATTTTTTATAATTTTCAGTATTGTTCCAATCAATATTTTTTTCGTCACATGCAGATATCCAAACATCTACAGAATTATGGAAAAAAACTTTTTTTCTAATTACATCTAATGCTAAATCTGTTTGAGACATTCTGTATCCCTAAAACATTGCACGTTTCATTGAGGATCCACAACGTGGGCATTCTCTTGCATTGTAGACTTTATGACATACAAGACATTCATATTTTATTCCAGGTTTGTCACTATTTTGACCAAATAGACCTCCAAATCCGCCACCAGAGGTTCCAGAACCAGAACCAGAACCAAGACCACCCCTCATTCGGCTCATCATTCTTTTTCGCAAGATTAATGGAAATGCAATGAATAGAGCCAATGCGGCACCCAGTCCATATGGAAATGGAAGAATCATTTGCAAGCCGATACTTATTGCAAGAGATGCAAATAGGAATATCAAATATGACTTGTAGTTAATCATGATAAGAAAATTGTCCTAATTTCAAATATAAGGCTTATTGAGTATAAGCAATTATTCAGCTAGGATTGGGATTGAGTTTCCAGAACTATCCCATGCAAGCATATCATCATCCTCATATGGAGCTTTTACAATTATTGAAACTAGTCCAAAAAAATTATTCAAATCTTCCAAAGACGGTTCAGCGGTTCCTACAGGATGTGAATGCACCATTCCAATATAATCAGAATCAAATGGGAGTTGGTTTGACGGAAATCCTGCAAAAGTAGGTCCAGTTTCATTAAAAGGCGGAATAACTAAGCCTTCAACAAACATTTTGCCTTTTTTTGAATGACCTTTGAGAATTAGAATCATTTCGTCAGGATGATTAATCTTGCAATATGAGACAATTCCGTCACGAGTTTCATTAAGAAAGACAACACTACGTTCTAGTTTTTTTGTTTTAAAGATCATTTGTTGTCTAATGAAATTGTATAAGATGTGGATGTGACATCTTTGAGATTGGTTTCTATCTGATGCAGTATTGTAGGTAAAGAATGGGTTAGATCAAGATTTTCATCTTCAAATACTTTCAATTTAGATGAATCATCAGAAATATCTGATTCTTCTCGTTTTAGATTATTTTCAGCAGTTTGAAGAGATTTGGAATCAAAGTTTTCAAGTTTTATAATTAATTCATGTTTTTTTGTTTCAAATTTTTCTTTGATAGAAATTAATGAAGGAATTAAATTTTTTATTTCAGCAACACTATCTTTTGACTTTGAAATATCCTTTACAGATACAGAACCAGAGTCAATTCCGATGACAATGGAATCAAGTATTTTTTTAATTCCAGAAATATTATCAGTATCTAATATGTCATAAGGAGTAGATGCTAATTTTGCCGTCAGATCTTTGAGTTCTTTATCATGCGAAGAAATATGAACAAATTTTCCAAGAGGTCTAGAAATTTTGGTGAATTCATCATTAACATGATGGCGAATTTTTACTTCCTCAGAATCACAATCAGATAATTGTGATTTTACATCGAGGTATGTCTTGTAATCGGAGGAGTTTTTAATCGCGTTTATCTCATTTTCAAATTTTATAGTTTTTTCTTTCTTATCATTAATAGAAGATTTTAATTCATTCATGCGTGAATTTTGCTTGGATATTTTTTCTAGTGTTTTATTCCTAGAGGATAATAACTCATTAATAGTTTGGACAGAGTTTTCAGTGGTATTAAAATTATCAATTAATTCATCCACATCTTTTAGATCTTCTGTAAGATCTTTTAGATCTTCTGTAAGTTTTTTTGCATATTTTGCTGCAAAAATATGAATTACTCTAGAATGCTTTCCTAACATATCACCAACTTTTTTTATTCCAGCAGTAGATGTTTTTTTGAATCGCATTATATCATCCGGAGAATTGATATCAGGAAAAGGATTAGCAAATTCTTTTTTTATTGATGAGATAACCTCTTTTTTTCCACGATTGACCATTATTTGAAAATGAGGATCGAGTTTATCAGGATCTAACTCATCTTCTGATAATTCATTTGCAATTTTTAGTAATACTTCTCTTTGAGGATCAATTCTATTTCGATGTGATTTTATTTCGGCTGCAAGTGTTCCTTTCCTAAGAATTACTATATCATCGAGAATTTTCGGAATTTCATCCAATGCAATAGTTTGAGATATAGAAGTAATATTTTCTACAGGTTCATCATATTCAACTTTCTTTTTTTTGCCCCAACCAAAAACCATAATCAGAAGATCAATAGTTGAATTATATAAATTTGAGAAGTATTGTATTACAATATGAACTCAGGTTCGGTAAAGAAATCGGTGATAATTGGCATAGATTTAGAAAAAGCATGGTCAAAAATAAGTAAAATTTCAAAATTAGATTGGCTACAAGATCAAAAATCAACAAAAATCTTGGGGGAAAAGAAAAGTGGGGTAGGCGCTAAGAGATTAATCTCATTTGAAGATGGATCAGATGTAGAAGAGCATATAGTAGGATGGAAACCGAAAGAATATTTTTCATATATTGCGGTTTCAGGATTACCACTGGATGCATACCATGCGACAATTTCTATTGAAAAGAAAGGCGAATCAGTTAAAATTACATGGGAATCTTTTTTTGCATCAGATTCTACAACAAATGAATTTGAGAGATTTGTGGACTTTTTAGCAAATTTTTACGTACAGTCATTGAAAAATTTGAAAAAAGAATTTAATTAGAATTTCTGAATTAGACGTGTTTTTGCAGAAAATGCAATTACTGCCACAATAGATATTACAAGTACTAGTGAGACAACCATACCAAATTCAGGAACAACTTGGAATGTTGAAGTTTGACCTACAGGGCCATGAACCCCAAGTATTGCATCTTCGTTCAATGATCCTATAAAGTGTCCAATTCCTTGAAATGTCACATCGATGTCAACAGGATAGTCTTTAGGATCATATTCCAAGGGTTCAGTAGTATGGACAGGGTATTTGAATAAATGACGATGTGCATCTTCTTCAGCAAATATCACTTTGTCATTTTGTGCTATTTTAATATCGTAGTTAACGTGGTTGATTACAAATCCATCTGATTCCATAAACTCAACCTCAATTGTTAGTGGGGAACCTTTTGTTCCATCACTTGTAACAATATTTGCAAATACTTCACTAATTAATCCAGGATCTTTTTCAGATACTTCAGGAATATTGTCTCCATAAATTATGGATTCTGTTTGATCCACTGTTTGTCCATAACCAGATACCATGTTATCTACAACATCTACACCTTCAGGCAATATTTGTAATTGACCTGCCATCCATGGATGAACCATACAAAAATAATTATGAGTTCCAGGAGTATCCGCGGTAAATGAATAATCTACATTAGGTTGTTGCAATCCACTATCCCAAACTCCATCGGGTCCATTTTCAGGAGTACCGCTAGTAGAAGTATGTGCTGCGTCATCACCATTTAGAAATGTTATCGTGTCACCAACATTGGCAGTAGCATATGAAGGAATAAAACAAAGATTTGTTACCTCACAGCCTTGCACTGAAGAACCACGACTATTTTCAATTTTTATTTCTTCTGCAAATGCAGTTTCAAATCCAATTGTAGTAAATGTCAAGGAAATAGATAAAATGATTAAACCGATTACTGTCTTTTGCATGATTTTATGTGCCTTGTTGAATATAAAACGAATGCTAAGTTACAAAACTGATGCTAAAATTAATCATCATATGTAAAAATAATCTCAGGTGGAATTTGATCCTCATCATGAATTTCAGTTTTCATTTTTACTGTATTAGATTCATCATATGTGATTTCCAAAATGACAGGAGTTGTTTTCCAGCCATATTTTGGAATTGTATCAAGAGAAACTAATTGAGAAAATGATGAATTGGTAATTTTAAATTCTTTATGAAACGTTGTTTCCATACCTAAAATTTCCAATATAGCAAAAGATGACTTATCAGTTTCATCCGAAAATGTGATTAATACAGAATTATCATCATTCAAATATACAGCATCAAATTTAAAATGACTGAAGTCAAAGTTATCATTAGAAATAGGGGCTATGATTATTACAATACTGATTACAACTATCATAATCAGTATAATTAGAAAATTTTTTGGTGCAATCAATTATGAAAACTCTTTTTTAACAAAATTTAGGAATTTTGACGTGACACGTACTCGCTCCATAGTTTGCTCAAAAGTCATTTCAGTTCCTCGTAAAGGATTCATTTTAAAGAATTTACGAACCTCTTTTTCCTGTTTTGCATCAACAACTTGACCAATACTTGCAACAACTCTATTCAATAATGGATTACCAATTCCTGCTTTTTTGACAATTTTTTTCCAGTTCTTTTTGAGCCAACCCCATAAGAAATCCTTACCATGAAGGTTTGCAGCAATTCTCATTATTGGCATTTGAATATTTTGTGAGCGAACATCAGGACCAAGAGCAAAATCCAAAGTTTTTAGTAATAAATTCTTTTGCTGAAAGTTACACATTGCAGCAAGGAATCTGAGTTTTTCTTCTTGTGATTTTGCTTTTTTGTATAGAGATGCAAATTTTTTGTATGTAGATTCATTGCCACTCCATGCAACTAAAACAAATACAGTTTCTTGTAAATCAGCTGATAAGCTATTTTGATTTTTCAAAAATTTATCAAATCTTCTTTTTGATTCTTTAAGAATTTCCTCATCGCCTAATTTGCCTAATCCAGATATTGTGAAGCTACGTAGGAGTGCATTTGTGTGTGGTTCTCCTTTTTTTGCATCCCAACCTAAACGATCATGAATGGTTCTAAGGAAATTAAATGCATATTGTTTAATTTCATCAGAGAATTTTTCCTTGTGAGTTATTGAGTATAAGGAATACAGATGCTGGGCTAGACTTAGTGATGAAATATAATTATCTTCATCAAAGTATGCATCCGTAAAATTAAGATAATCTTGTAATTTCTTTTTTCCAGTTACACATTGTGAATAATAGTCATTTTGAATGCTCCATCTGTCTACATGATTTAGGATTTTTTCATCAATTAGGAGTGAGATATTATCCAAAGTTTCAGAATCATAGTCCATTCTATAAAATCCAGTTCTTCCAGAATTGATTATAAAATTTCGATCCTTATTTTTTAGTTTGAATGATTGAGATTTCTTCTCCATGATATGAGAAGTTGTAACATTTCCTTCATCAATAATCAAAGGAATTTTCCACATTCCTTTTTGACTTGCTTTTGTTTCTTCTAATAGATAGCGACTTTGTTTTAATGAAATTGTGGAATCTTTTCGTTTTACAGATAAAATTGGAAATCCAACCTGGTTAATCCAAGTATTCATCATTTTATCAATTGGTTTTTTTGCTACCTCACCAATTGAATTCCATAAGTCACGACCTTCAGCATTAGTGTATGCATATTTTTTTAGATACTTTTGTAGCCCTTTTTGAAAATTTTTGTCAGTTACAAAGTGTTCAAGCATTCGCAGAATGCAACCACCCTTATCATATGAAATCGAATCAAATATTTCTCTAATTTCTGAAGGATGATTTACTTTAACATTGATAGGATGAGAGGTCTTTAAGGCATCAAGTGACATTGCAGTATTCATTGCATCTTCTAAGAATTGATCCCACAAGTCCCATTCAGGATAAAATTTGTCTACAATTTTTGTTGCCATGAACGTAGCAAAGCTTTCATTAAGCCACAAGTCATTCCACCATTTCATTGTAACAAGATTACCAAACCATTGGTGTGCCAATTCATGGGATATGACTTCAGCTATGAATTGTTTGGTTCTTGTAGAGGATGTTTTTGGATCATACAGAAGTATTGTTTCACGGAACGTTATCGCTCCCCAGTTCTCCATGGCACCTGCTGCAAAGTCAGGAATCGCTAACATGTCAAGTTTTGGCAATGGGTATTTTATTCCAAAGTATTTTTCATATTCACCTAGGAATTTTTTTGTTAGTTCAAGTGAAAGTTTTGCCTTGTTTTTATTTCCCTTTGTTGTCAGAACACGAATTTGGATATTTCGTAATTTGTCTTCAACATACTCAAATTCACCAACACCCAGGTATAACAAATAAGTAGACATTATTGGAGTACGCTCAAATTCATAGAGTGTTTTTGAGTTAAAATTGTGTTTTTTTCTCACAGGCATATTAGATATGGCCATATAGTTTTTCTCTACCAATAACGAGATGTCAAATGTAGCTTTAGTTGACGGAGTATCCCAACATGGAAATGCGCGTCTTGCATCTGCTGCTTCAAATTGGGTAGTGGCCATGTGTTTAATTTTACCAGCAGGGTCAGTGTATTTACTTCGATAAAATCCAAGTAGACGGTCATTTAAGATTCCGACATATTCTATGCAAAGTTTAATTTTCCCTGAAACCTTTTTCTGAGAAGTTATAGATAATAATTCATTTTTTGCATCAAGTTTGAATTTTGTCTCAATTGTTTTACTTTTGGAAAGAATGTGACATTTGCTAATTTTAATTTCAGCACAATTTAGTACAAATTTGTTTGAAGGATTTGTCTTAAATGATAAAATTTCAATTCCTTTGAATGTAAAATTAGAGAAAAGAGGTTCGAATTGTATATCATAGTTTATTTCAGATATTCCCATTAGGTAGTTTGAAGAAAATGGCTTATCTAAAGATTAAGATTCAATTTCAGGCAACGTGCCAAGATGATCACCTTCAACTTTATTATTATCAGTTCGAACATGTGTTTCACCATTAATAATAAATGCATTTACGATTTCACCAGGTTCCCAATCAATTTCATTTTTCTTGTATATTGTAATGTATTTTTTTCCTTTTTTTATGTGAGATGCAAGTGTTTTTTTATCAATTAGATCTGGTTTCCCAAACTCGCTTCCAAAATCTTCATGGATTTGTACATGGGAGATATTTGCAAGACCAGGACCTTTCTTTATTCCACTAACTACAAAATCAGCCCATTTACTCATAATTCTAGAAATTTAAAATGAGTATATAATTTTTAGCAGGTATTTCAAACAAGTCTCAGAGCCAGTTGAAAAAATTCAAGAGATTGTCAATGGAAATAGTTACTAGAAATATCTATTTTTGAGATATATAGTATACAACACTAACGTCAGTTCTAATTTCTTCTTCACCAGACATTATTGGTGCAGATTTCATAGATGATTCTGCAAATCCATCAAATGATGCACGCATAGGGCTATCATAATAGGGCATCATGTTATCATGAACAATTACAGATTTTACTCCAACAATTTTTTGCTTTAATGGGAGTAAAGCTTTTTCTGCCTTTTGAGTTGCATCGTTAATTGCATCTGCAATCAAATCATCACCAATTTTTTGTAATTTTTCATCAGATAACTGAAATGAGACATTATCAACACGATTTGCACCTGACGAAACAGCAACATCAATTATATTTCCAGCAGAATCAATGTTGTCAGTTTGTATTGATAAGATATTAGATACACGATATCCAATCAAAATTTGCTGATAGTTTCCATTTGAATCTTTTATACTATCATACAATGGATAAATTCTAAAATTCGATGTCTGTATGTTATCTTTAGAAATTCCAGAATTAGTCAGTGATGAAATGACATAATTTAGTGAGTTAGAATTTTGTGACAACGATTTACTTGCAGTTTTTGCTTCAGATTCTACTCCAAGAATCACAATTAATGTATCAGGAGTAGAAGATGCGGTTGCACTGCCAGTAACCGAGATTGTTTGTTCAGATGGATCATATTTTTCCAACCAATGTGTGATTAATTCATCAGATATTTCATAATCAATATCTTGAGAAATGGCTTGATTTTCAATTTGTGTCAGTGTAACAGCAAATGCTAAAACAAATACAACAGTAACAATTACAGCGATGTTAATGCGAGTATCCATGGATTTTGTCAAATGTAATACTATAAAAATTCTCAAATGGAAAGATGAGCGTAAATGAAAGATGTTACATTAATTGATCCAGTCACAGAATTGAAAAAGTTATTTGATGCAAAGAAATTTGATGCCGCAATAGAATTTTGTCAGAAATTACTGGAAAAAAACCCAAATGACCCTATTGCACTGCAGAATCTTAGTACAGCATATTACATTGTAGGGGCATATAATGACACCATCAAATGCTGTGAAAAAATTTTAGAAAGAGATAGGGATGATGAACATGCTATAAAGAATAAAATGCGAGCATTAGAGAAACTTGAATTACATGATGAAGTTTTACGCTGTTGTGATATACTTTTATCAAAAAATAACAAAGATGTAGATGCTCTTGTCACAAAAGGCATTGCACTAAACAAGACTGGAAAACATGAAGATGCATTGACATTATATGATTTAGCCTTAGAATTGGATAAAACAAATGTAGATGGATTAATGAACATGGCAGTGACTTTGAATTATTTAGGAAGATATCAAGAGGCAATTCCATATTATGATATAGTTCAACAGATAATGCCAGAGTTTTCTAGGGCAGCAGTAGAAAAATCAGAAGCATTCAAGGCACTCGGAAGAGAAGATGATGCATTTCTAGCTGCGCAAGGAGTTCGATTGAAGGATGCAGAATTACTAAAACAAAATGCAAAAGAAAACAAATATTCCGTACAGCATGCTTTTCTTTTAAAAAGATATGAGAATTCCGGAGAGAAGAATTAAATCACATTCTTTCAGGTGCATCAATTCCAAGTAAGCCTAAAGCTGATTTCAAGGTTTTTTGAAACGATATAACAAGACAAAGTCTTGCATTGAGTAATTCAGGGGTTTCAGAAGCTAGAACCTTAACATGTTCATAAAAAGATGAGAAAGCGACAGATAAATCATAAGAATATCTTGCAATGACTTTTGGAGATAAATTCTTAACCGAATCATTTACTTGAACATCAAACATTGCAATTTTTTTGATTAGATTTTTTTCAAAATTAGAAGATAGTAATTCAGATCCAGAATCAAAATTAGGTTTGGTTTGAGTTTTTTCAAGTATTCGTGCAGCACGAGCATAGGAATATTGGATATAACTACATGTGTCACCTTCCAAGCGGAGCGAGGTTTTTAGATCAAATGTTATGATTTTATCCAAATCAGGTTTTATCATTTCATATCGAATTGTTCCAACTGCAACAGTTTTAGCAATTTGATCAATCTCAGAATCAGATAAATCCTCATTTCGACTTTTCGATTCATTATAGACACGTTTTGTGAGAGTTTCTAGGACAGTGTCAGCATTAACATACAGTCCCTTTCGTCCAGACATCTGTGTAGAATCTCCATCTGTAGTCAGACCTAGAGACTTGACAGTGTCAGCACTTAGAGTAACAGATTCGTAGCCAAGATGGGTGTAAGCACCATCTTCTTTGAATTTTGCCATCAACCCCGATACGATTTTTTGTAATCGGATTTGTCTATTATCTATCACAGTGATAACTTTGTTACCAAAGAAATCTTGTTTGTCAATATCATTATCTACTACATCCAATGTTGTTTCGTAAAGAGTTTGAGAGTTTTTCTGTGTAGTAAAAACTTTGTAGGAGAATGGATCATCAACCAATCTGAGTTTCCATGCTGCATAGGGAATATCTTTTGCAATGTATGTTGCAACCCCATTACTTCGTACAAGAATTTTGTCATCTTCGCCTTCCGCAGGAATTACCCAACAGCCAGCATTATCACCTGAGTCTTCATACTTAATTTGATTATCAGATTTTAGCTTCTCAAATATTTTTTCCCATAATTTGGAGTGAATAATTTGAGATTCAAAGTTAAGACAATCATAAAAGACACCTAAATTCCACACGGTCTTTAATTGTTCATCAAGCACTCGTCGAGTAATCATCTGAGCCATTTTTGAAATATCGCTTGAACTATCTTCAATTTGTTTTAGGATTTCATGACGTTTTTCCTCTAATTGTTTATCAGTTTCATATTTTTCAGTAGTTTTTACATAAACAGTGTCACCACAATAATGATCAAATTTCTCATTGTTAGGAGGATCTTGTGAGAATCCAGAGTATTTGAACCCGACGATAATATCAGCAATTTGAAGACCAGAATCATCTACATAATTGAGTACTTTTACATCAAAATTACATTTCTTGAGAATTTTAGAAATTACATCTCCTAAGATTACATTTCTAATATGACCAACATGCAAAGCTTTGTTTGGATTTACAGAAGTATGTTCTACAACAATTTTTTCGTTATTTCCTAAATCAAGTGACCCATAATTTTCCTTAATTGATGAAGACATTACAATGTTGTTGAACTTTGTATAATCAATCTCAAAGTTGAGATATCCACTTGGATGTGGTTTTACATTTTTGATTTGAGGAAGGTCATTAAATTCATACAGTTTCGATAGTTCAATTGAAATTTCCTGAGGGCTTTTTTTGAGTTGTTTTGAGAGTAAAAAAGACACATTACACGTAATATCCCCAAATCCAGGCTTTGCAGATTCAACTGAGAAATTAATTGGAGTGTAATTTTGAGATTCCAATATGCTAGTAGTTTTACTTCGTATGTTTTCAAGTAAGTCGAGAAAGACCATATGATTAGAATTCAGATGATATCATATCTAAGCCTTCCAATACACCTTCGCCAGAATTTTTTGTAGTTATAATTTTGGCTATCTCCTTAAGTTCAGGAATGGAGTTATTTACTGCAATATTATTTTTGGCAATTCTAAATAATGGTACGTCAGTCTCGCTATCGCCTAATGCAATTGTATCTTCAAGATCTGCATTAAGCATTTCAAGTGCCTTCATTAAACCCGAGCCTTTGTCAACCCCGTGAGAATTGATATGATATGCATAACCGCTGTCAAACAAACCTACGTTGAATCCCTTTTCATCTAATAATTGTTGAGCATTTTTGAGATCAAAGGTCCTATCTAAAACAACTTCAGTTAGTCTAGGAAATACAGGTTTTTCTTTGATGTTTCCGTCAAGTGTTGTTTTTAGATATGAAAAAGCATCTTGACATTCCTTCTTTTTCCCAATCAGTTCATGTGTCATTATTTCCCCATGAGTGATACAGCCCCCATTTTCTCCTACACCGAGTAATGTCAAGCCTCCAAATATTGAAAGAAGGTAGGCTTCTACCGAGGAGCGGCCTGTAACAAAAATTACATGATGCCCATCATTTTTTAAATTTCGTAATTTTTCTAGAGCCATTAGATGGATTTTTCCAAATCCATTTAATGTAATTGTTCCATCAATATCTACTGCAAGAACTTTTTTCTTCAATAGTTTTTTATTTTATATACCATTAATGAGTAAAGCGTTAGAAACCTTTGATATTGAGTTAATTTGTAATTAAATTGATTACAAATGGGAATTCCAGAGAAGATCAAAGCAATTCAAGATGAGATACATAGAACACAGATTAACAAAGCCACAGAACATCATGTTGGATTACTAAAAGCAAAAATTGCTAAACTAAAAAGAGAACAAGAAACTGAACAGGTTAAAAAGAGCTCTAAAAAACAAGATGGATTCGATGTAAAAAGGACAGGAGATGCTACAGTAGTTTTTATTGGATTACCTAGTGTAGGAAAATCTACATTGCTGAATAGATTAACAGGGTCAAAGTCAGCTATAGGTGCCTATCAATTTACTACATTAACAGTAGTGCCAGGAGTAATGAATTACAGAGGTGCAAGAATACAAGTTTTAGATTTACCAGGAATCATCAAAGGGGCATCAACTGGAAAAGGATTAGGAAGAAGAATCCTTTCAGTTGCAAGAAGTGCAGATATTGTATTATTAGTATTAGATGTCTTTCAACCATATCACGAAGATGTTTTGATCAATGAATTAGGAAACATTGGAATCAGACTAAATCAAACGCCTCCAAATATTGTGATTGAAAAATCAACTACAGGCGGAATTGCAGTTGCTCAACAAACCAAACTAAAGAAAATGTCAGAGAAATTACTAAAAGAGATTCTTAACGTGTATGGATACACAAGTGCACGAGTTGTTATAAAAGAAGACATTGATTCAGAACAACTTATTGATTTTATAAATGGAAATAAGACATATGCAAAAGGAATTACTATTTTAAATAAAATCGATCTAGTTGACGATAAATTTGTAAAAAATGTATCAAAAAAGCTAAAAACTGATTTTATACCAACATCAGCAGATTCAAATAAAAATATCAATCAATTGAAAGAAAGAATTTACAACGAATTGAAATTCATTCGTGTGTACCTTAGACCAAAAGGTGGTGAGACCGATTTTAAAGAACCATTAATTATTAGAAAAGGAAATACGGTTGGAGATGTTTGCAACAAGTTACATAGAAATATGAAAAAAGACTTCAGATTTGGATTAGTTTGGGGCAAAAGTGTAAAGTTTGGAGGACAAAGAGTTGGCCTAAATCATATTTTAATTGATGAAGATGTACTAACAGTAATTAAGAAAAGATGATTCTGAAAAAAGAATTTTATGAACGAGAAACTGTAACCGTAGCAAAACAGCTTATTGGAAAAACACTCACAAGAAAAATTCAAGGTACAAAAATGACAGGAATAATTATTGAAACCGAAGCATATAGAGGTAAAAATGATCTTGCCAGCCATGCAGCAACAAATGTGACAAAAAGAAATAGAATCATGTTTGGTCCAGTTGGAATGTCTTATGTCTATTTTACATATGGAATGTACTTCATGCTTAATGTGGTAGCAAAAAGTAAAAAACAAAATGCAGGTGCAGTTTTGATTAGAGGGATTTATCCACAAGATGGAATCAAGATTATGATTAAGAATAGAGGAATCAAAGACGTGAATAAAATCTCAAATGGACCAGGAAAGTTAACAATGGCAATGAACATTTCAATGAAAGAGAATAATATTGATTTAACAAAAAAATTATCAGTTTACATAAGTGATGGAATCATACCAAAAAAAATTAACAGATTGCCACGAATCGGAATTTCAAAAGCAATAGATAAAAAATGGAATTTCAGTATTAATCCAAAAGATTACTTTTGATCTTTATCGTCATCTTCTAAAGTCCAAGGAAGAAAATGTCCAAGTATACGACTCCAATCCATCCTTAACATTAGTACAACTACAGTAGTCATTACAACACCAAATACAACAATTCCAATAATTATTGGAGTAGGATCATCCAAGTCTTCAGGCTCGTTAATTCCGAACATTTCAAAGATAGGGTCAACTACAGGACCGCTCAGATAATGTGCCAGTATGACAATTGCATAACATAATACAATTTTTCCGGTTAGGGTAGCAA
>JABHJJ010000103.1 GCA_018691945.1 Candidatus Nitrosopelagicus sp.
AGCACATCATGAAAAAGAAGTTTATGAAAAAGAACATGTTGAATTGGAACCAGTAACCATAACTGAAATCAAAGATGAGGAAAAAAATATTGAATTTGCACGTGAAAACATCTACTCTACACTGACTATTCCTTTTGAATTTGCAACTGAAAATGTCGTAGTGTCATTGTCTGGCAGAATTGATAAAATTTTACGAGTTGATGGCACCCTAATAGTTCAAGATGACAAATTTGTAGCAAAACCACAAGTGTATGACACTAAAACACAGCCATATCCTGGTCAATTGTTACAGATATTGACATATCTTAATTCAAATTATTCCTCAAAGAGAAGGGCAAGTCCAGATAATTATTTTGATATGCCTCATACTCAAAAACAATGGCAGCTTCGAATTTGTGATAGAAAAACTAAAGAACCATACAAGATATTTTCTGAAATTCAAGATTCATTTTCACTACATTATTTGCATACATCACTTGAGAAATTTGCCAGTATTGCAATGAATCTTACAGAGCCACAGCATCATAATAATAAACGAAAGTGTGACGCATGTAATTTGAAAAGTGTTTGTGAATTTAGAATTTGATAATATCAGCATTTGCTTTTATCATAGATATTTTTACACAATACATTGACCAGCCTTACATTTTATGGAGGAATAAATGAAATTGGAGGAAATAAAATCCTTTTAGAAGACAAAGGAACTAAGGTCTTCCTTGATTTTGGAATGCAAATGGGCAAAGCAAATCAATTCTTTGCAGATTTTTCAAACCCAAGAAAACTAACAGGGTTTGGCGATATGTTTGAATTTGACTTACTACCAGACATCAAAGGAATCTATCGTAAAGACTATTCTAAACACATGGGTTATGGAGACCACAATCAAGAAACTTCAGTTGATGGAGTATTACTTACTCATGCACATATTGATCATTGTGCATACATTCACTATCTAAGACCTGAAATTCCAATTTACTGTTCTGATGCAAGTAAACTGATCATGCAAGGATTTCAAGATATGGGGGGTGGTGAAGAATACATTACTTACAAAGAAAATTTTAAAAAATATGAAAATTCTAAAGGTGGATTTAGTAGAGCAACTACAGAAAAAAATAGAGATGAAATTCCAAGGAATATTCAAACAATTAATCCATCAAAAGTTTTAGAATTAGATTCGATTTCAGTTGAATCAATTCCTATTGATCATTCCTTACCTGGTGTGTATGGTTTCTTAATTCATACATCTGAAGGAGATATTGGTTATACTGCAGATATTAGATTTCATGGAAGAAGATCTAAAGACAGTCAGAAATTTGTAGACAAATGTGGTTCGGATAATTTGGATTATTTATTATGTGAAGGAACAAGAATCAACAAACAAGATTCAATTACAGAATTTGATGTGGAAAGTAAAGTAAGTAATGTGATTAATGATACAGAAAATTTAGTTGTCTGTACTTATCCAACACGAGATCTGGATAGACTACTTTCATTTTATAACTCCATTAAAGATACAGGACGAGATTTAGTAATTGATACAAAACAGGCATATTTACTAAAACTATTCCAGGCATCTGATGAATGGAGGAACATCTATCCATCACCCCAAGATCCCAAAATCAAAGTATTTGTTTCAAGAAAATCATGGGGATTGTTAGATAAAAATAGAGATGAATGGCATGATAGTCTTGTTCAAGCAGATTATAAAGAATGGGAACGTGAATTCTTAGATTATCCAAATTATGTAGATTACAGAGACGTCAAAGCTAATCAGAAAAAATTTGTCTTTTATTGTTCTGACTTTCAGTTACTGAACTTAATTGATGTTAGACCAAGTGAAAAATCAAGCTACATTCGTTCATCAACGGAGCCATTTAATGATGAAATGAAACTTGATCAAGAACGAATCAAACGATGGTTAATTCATTTTGGATTGATATCTGATGATGGGGCATGGAATACAGTTCATGTCTCAGGACATGGAACAGGAGATCAGATTAAAAAAGTCATTGAAGGAGCAAATTCTAAAACGGTAATCCCAATTCATACTGAACATGAAGATTATTTTGATGCATTACATGATAATGTAAA
>JABHJJ010000104.1 GCA_018691945.1 Candidatus Nitrosopelagicus sp.
AGATTCAGATAAAAAAATAATTGACAAATTATTTGATGATGATAAAACATCTGAAAATCCTACTTTAAAACAAAAAATAAAAGCACAACTAGAAATTTTAAAAAAATGTGGTGTAATAAATGAAAAAAAAAGTGGGTTTCATATTGAAGAATTTGGTAAAAAAGTATTTTCGTTAAGAATTGATCCTGAAATTGCTTCTAAAATGCACGTTCATGCTGAAAATTCTCTCACTGGAAGAAAACATACCTCTGGAATTTTACATATGATTACAAATCTCACTGGAGCATCAAGTAGAAAACTATCGGAAGAATTAATCGATGAATTACCACATTATAACTACGCTGAAAAACTATATCGAGAACAAGATCTAGAAAAAGATGTAAACAAAAATCTACAAATTATTCTCCATTACATTGATGGCCTATCTTACTCGAAGATGTCTTCTCGATATAAAATCGAACCTGGCGATGTTTACTATTTTGCAACTCAAATACGAACAATTTTGTATAATTTTAAAAAAATTGTTGAGTTTTGGTTTGAAATTGCTACCGATAATGATGATAAGGTACTTGCATCAAAATATGATGTACTTATCAAAGAACTTGTTGAACTGGAACTTAGAACTAAACATGGTGTCAAAGATACTCATCTTCATCTGGTTAAAATTCATAATATTGGTAGAGTTAAAGCTGGTACTCTTTATCAAGCAGGATTAAAAACTGAAAATGCTCTGAAAAAAGCAACTATGAAGAAATTAACAGAAATAGATAAAATTGGTTCTAAAGATGCAGAAACTATTATGAAATATGTTGGAGAGAAATTATAATTGGAACAACTAATAATCCCAGCAATAATCGCAATCGCCGTTGCATTTTTTTCAGTATACGGATTAACTCCTTATGTAATACGTGCTTTAGAAAAACGTAACATCACTGTTGTTGATGTGAATAAGAAACAAAAGACAATGGTTGCACGACCTGGGGGGCTATCGATCATTGTTGGACTGGAATCATCGTTAATTATTTTGTATATATTTTTTCCAATCTCCGAAATACTTGCTGTTATCCTGACAACATTCTTTGCATTCATTGTTGGAATTATAGATGATAAAAAAACTATGGGTGGTTGGTTCAAACCAGTAGCTCTTGCATTTTGTTCTGCTCCAATATTATTACTTGGTGCATATGATTCAAATCTTGCCTTCCCATTATTTGGAACAGTTCAAATTCCATTACTATACATGGCATTAGTTGTATTTATGATACCAATTATGGGTAACACAATTAATTCAATTGATGTTTTAAATGGAGTTGCAAGTGGATTCATTACAATTGCAAGTTTTGCATTATCTGCTTGTCTTTTTATAATTCAAAATTATGAAGTAGGAATAATTTGTCTTTGTTTAGCATTTTCATCTTTAGCATTTTACAAATATCATAAATTTCCAAGCAAAATATTTCCTGGAGATTCTGGTGCAATAACATTTGGTGTTGTATATGGTGGAATTGCAATAATTGGTAGTGTTGAAGTAATTGCTGCTATTGCAATTCTTCCAGCAATTATTAATTCATTTTTATTTTTATCTAGTGTAAAGAAAATTGTAGAACATAGAGAAATAAAAAACCCTGTGACTCATACTGATGATTGGAAATTACAATCAACTTCTGAAAACCACGCTCCAATTACTCTAGTTAGATTGCTTATTGCAAAAAAACCTCTAACAGAAAAACAAATTGGATATGAAATTTTTAAACTAGGAATATTTTCTGGAATTCTTGCTATAATTACGGCGTTTATGATGGGAGTAAATATCTAGTGTCTTTTCCACTGTTCTCATTCATCTTTGCAATGTGGGTTTTAATTATAATTGGCGGCGGTTTGATGGTTGTATTCATTGGACCTTTATCATTTTCTGGAGATGGGCAATTAAATCCACTCATTAATTCTGGTGTAAAAGTGCTAATTGCGATGATTCTGATATTCATTTGGGTTTTGGCATTGTTGAAAATTAAAAACTGGATATTTAGAAAAATCGTAAATTCATAGGATTTATTTTTGATTCATGAGATGATTTACGACTAATCTTACTCCAAACCCTGTAGCGCCATGTGAATTGTATGATTTATTTTTTGTAGATGGTTGAATCCAGGCAGTTCCAGCAATATCAAAATGTACCCATGGTACATTTCCTACCGAATTTGCTAAAAATGCTGCAGCTGTTATTGTTCCTGCTGCTCGTCCCATTCCGATATTTCTAATATCTGCAACTTTTGATTTCACCATATCCATATAATCATCATTTATTGGTAATTCCCAAACTTCTTCTGAAGTTTTTGTTGATGCAGTTTTAATTTTTGATACAAGTTTTGCATTGTTACTTACTATTCCTGCAACATTAGTTCCTAATGCAACAATACATGCTCCAGTTAATGTTGCAAAATCCATTACCGAAGATGGTTGATAGTGTTTTATTCCATATGCAAGTCCATCTGCTAAAATCAATCTACCTTCAGCATCTGTGTTTAAAATTTCTGCAGTTTTTCCATTAAATAATTTTATAATATCTCCAGGTCTAAATGCATCTCCACTTGGCATATTTTCGACAGATGGAATTATTGCAACTACATTAATTGCAAGTTTTAACTCTGAGATTGCTTTCATCACTCCTAATACTGTACAACCGCCACATTTGTCAAATTTCATCTCATCCATTTTTTCTCCAGGTTTTAACGAAATTCCACCTGTGTCAAATGTTACTGCTTTACCAACAAGTAAGATTGGTTTTTGTTCCTTCTTGCCATTTTTGTATTCTAAAATTATGAATTTAGGTTCATTTTTACTTCCTTGTCCTACTGCAAAAACTCCTCCTAGCATTTTAGATTTTATCTCATTTTTTGAAAATACTGTACATTTCATTTCATTTTGATCTGCTATCTTCTTTGCTATTTCACCTAATTTCATTGGAGGACATTCATTTGGTGGAAGATTTGCAACATCTCTTGTAAATTTAACTGCATCAGAAATTATAATTGAATTTTTGATTATTTCTTGTGCATTTTTATCAGATGTTAGTAGTGTTAAATCTGGTTCTTTTTTGTTAGATTTTTCTTTTTTAAATAAATCAAACTCATACAGTGAAAGATTTGCACCTTCTACTATTGTTGATATAACTTGATCATTTTTAATTGAAATCTTCTCTGGAATTATAATTGAAAATTCTTTTATTTCTAATTCATGAATCTTTTTTGTAATAATACCTGTAACATCTCTAATTACATCTGAGGTTAGTTTATTCTTTTTACCTAATCCTGCAATCAAAATTCTCTCTGATGGAATCTCATCGTGTGAATGAATTATTGAAATTTTACCTTTCTTACCTTTGATCTCTTTAACTGATTGTGAAATTATTTGGTCTATTTTTTTATTTAATTTTCCCAATCCTATTGCTATACTAGTATCCTCGAAACAAAATGCACACAGAATTGAGGTTCTTTTTTTTACTGGAGAAACTGCTTCTGTTCTAATTCGCATATATTTTTCTGAAAAATACTTTTTTTATAGATTGCTTATCTTGATCTTTTTACTGTGAGTAATTAGACTGGCAGAACGGAAAAACACTGCAAGTGAATCCTTACATCCTATATTGCATGATTCTTGAATGCTCATTTCATCGAATTTTTTGTCGTGAATCCTCAGAATTGCTGATAATAATGGAATAATTGCAGCCCTTCCCCCATATGCTGTTTTTTTATCAATAAACCAAAACATTTCCAATGCATCATCTTCTAGAATTTCTTCTCTAATCGTTCCCCCAAATTCTGTATAATGACCGATCATACGTAATTTTCCTTTAGCTAAAAAATTCATCAATTTGGCAAATTTTATACAAACATAGCATTTGTCATCATAAATCATGAGTGGCAGTGAATCATGAAAATTCATACTTTCACTACGATCTTTGAAGATTAAAATTTTTGGAAATAGCTATTTATGTAATTCTAGGTATTTTTTCTTGAGGACGATCATGTGTAAAATTAAAAGTATCAAATTGGTCAATAAACTGTAATGAGCCTGAATTACTATCAAATTAAAAAAAATGTTCTTCAAGCAAGAAAATTAGTTATTCGTGGAACCTCAATTGCAGGTTCAGGTCATCCTGGAGGTTCATTTTCCATGGCGGAAATCATGGGCTGTATCTTCTATAATCACTTGAAATATGATCCAAAAAACCCTGAATGGGAAGATCGTGACAAACTAATCTTGTCAAAAGGTCATGCATCTCCAGGTTTATTTTCAAACATGGCCGTAGCTGGATATTTTGAAGAATCACAATTGGATACTTTACGACAATTTGGAAGTAAACTACAAGGTCATCCTGATCTAAAATGTCCCGGTGTTGAATTTTGTGGTGGTTCTTTAGGTATTGGATTATCTTATTCTATTGGAAATGCATTAGCTGCAAAACTTGATGGAAAAGATACGCACATCTTCACTGTAATGGGTGATGGCGAAAGTGATGAAGGTCAAGTATGGGAAGCTGCAATGACTGCTGCAAAATACAATGTTGATAATTTGACATTAATCCTTGATAGAAATTTCATACAACAAGATTCTTACACTGAAAAAATTATGCCACTTGATGAAACCCTTGAAGGAGATGAGCTATCTGAAATGTGGAAAGATGCTAGTAGATGGAAAACTGGTGACAAATGGCGTTCCTTTGGATGGAATGTGATTGAAGTTGATGGTCATAGAATCGAACAGGTTTCTGATGCACTAACTAGAGCAAAATCTGTAAAGGGAATACCATCAATTATCATTGCTAGGACAATTAAAGGAAAAGCAGTTGAACATATGGAAGATAATCCACAATGGCATGGCAAAGCACCTAATCCTGAACTTGTTCCAATAATTAACCAAGAATTAGATTCACAATTTATGATTGCGCCTTCTATAATAGCCGGCGATATGACAAATTTAGAAAATGAAGTTAAACGTTGTGATGATGGGCGTGCTGATTATATTCATCTAGATGTTATGGATGGTAAATTTGTTCCAAATACTACTTTTGATCATACAAAAATTAAGGAACTAAGATCTCTAACTGTAATTCCATTTGACACACATTTGATGATTAACGAACCTGTAAAACAAATTCAAAATTATATTGACGCAGGAAGTGATATTGTAACTGTACATGCTGAAGTTTGTGATGAGTCAAGTTTTGGAGAAATTCATGATTTATTGAAATCTAACAAAACAAGTATTGGACTGGCAATAAATCCTGATACTTCTTTACCTGACTGGAGTAAAAAATTCATTTCTTCATTAGATCAAATCATAGTCATGTCTGTTGTACCTGGTAAGTCCGGTCAAAAATACATTGAGAATACACATGAAAAAACAAAAAACCTCTTGGTAAATTTGAAAGAAAATGGTTTTACAGGTTACATTGAGGCTGATGGTGGTGTAACTTTAGATAATATTGGTCAATGCTTTGCAGATGGTGCACGTGCATTTGTTGGAGGAAGTGCAATAATTGGTCAAACTGATGTTCGATTAGTAATACGGGAATTCAGAAAACAGGTATTGAGAACTAGACGTAAATTATTGATTCAAAAAGCCAATGAACTTGGCGGCACTGAACTGGTGAATAAATGGATTGACTTGCATGTACTAGGTAAGAAAAAAGATGAACTCACACAAATAGCAACGGAGCTTGGATATCAATGAGTACTGAATTTGGTGACATGCGAACCGCATATGGAAAAGCTCTCATTGAGCTAGGTGAACAAAACAAAAATGTTGTTGTTTTAGGTGCAGACACCACTGATTCACTGAAAACATCTGGTTTTGGAAAACAATTTCCTGAAAGATTCTTTAATGTAGGTATAGCTGAAGCAAATCTAGTATCTGTTGCTGCAGGATTAGCTTATTCTGGAAAAACATCTTTTGCAAGTACATATGCAATCTTTTTGCCAGGACGATGTGTTGATCAAATACGAAATTCAATTGCATATCCATCAAGAGGAGAAAAAAAAGGTCTAAATGTTAAACTTGTAACATCTCATGGTGGATTATCTGTTGGTGCTGATGGTGGTTCTCATCAAACCATTGAAGACATCGCAATAATGCGTGTCATACCAAACATGAAAGTTCTAATTCCTGCTGATGCAGTTGCTGTTTCAAAACTAACAAAAAATATTGCACAAACATATGGTCCATTTTACATGAGAATGGCAAGATCCAAGGTTCCTACTGTACACTCTGATTCTCAAGAATTTGAAATTGGAAAAGGTA
>JABHJJ010000105.1 GCA_018691945.1 Candidatus Nitrosopelagicus sp.
GCAGTAGTTCCAGAATTTGGTACAATCGCATCTTTGGTACTTGTTGTTGCAATTTCTTCAATCGTAGTACTATCTGCAAAAGGCAGACTTAGCTTCACACCACGAATCTAACTGTCCACTTTTCTTATTTTCTTATTTTTCTTTAGTACTATCTATAGACTTGTTAAACTTCTTAAGACGCATGTTTCTTCAAACAATATAGTTGGATGTCGAAAAATTTCAAGATGATGTTTACTCTATAACTGAACTCTTGTCTGAGCATTTGCCTCCTGAATTAACTCCTAAATTGAATTTTGTTAGACAAACTCTAATTGAATTCTACAAAAAAAATCTTGTAAAGATTAATCACTCTATTCTTGAATTAATCTGTGCAGCCGAGCTAATCTCTCATGGATTTTCAGTAGACGTTGAAAAATCAGTCTCAGATATTTTGGTATGTGATTTATTTGGAAAAAAAGGTGATGGAACCTCTATAATTGAGATTGAAACTGGTTTTACTCCTCCTGAACATGCCTTAGATACCGTAGATTACTATGTGGCAAGAATTGTCAGTAAGATTGCAAGATATAGTAAATACTGCGGAAAGTTCTCCCTTGCAACTCCTGTAGTGAACATTTTGCCTATATCTGACATATTTTTGCTTTCACCAAATGCACGAAAACCTGAAGATGTAATGAAACTAAAAAAACTCTGTGACCGATTTTACAAAAACCCTCAGATTAAATTAGAAGATATTCAAAACGCTCACATTCATTCCATCTATTTGATAAACACCGATAAAGGATTTGCCAAAGAAATGGATCCTGAGATGTATCTTCAATTAACAAAACAATTGATGTCACAAAGTGAAATCGATCTTTAATTACACAAATTTGATCCTTGAAACTCTTAATTTCTCATAAGGTTTAATACCTGACTATCTAGGATGATTGCCATATGACTAAATACAAGTCCACAGCTGAAGTGATGAAAATTATCAGTGATAAAGATAAGATCAGAAACTTTGGTGTCATTGCACACGTGGACCACGGAAAAACCACTATGAGTGATAGTCTTTTGGCACACTCTGGAATTATCTCGCCATCAACTGCTGGAAGTGCATTAGCAATGGATTCAATGAAAGCAGAACAAGAAAGAGGAATCACAATTGTTCAAGCTAATGTCACATTACACTATCAAGAAGATGGCAATGATTATGTCATCAACATGATTGATACTCCTGGACATGTAGACTTTTCTGGTCGTGTAATCCGAAGTCTTAGAGCAATTGACGGTGCTGTTGTTGTTTGTGATGCAGTAGAGGGGATAATGACTCAAACAGAAACTGTAACTAGAATGTCACTCGAGGAAAGAGTTAGACCTGTTTTGTATATTAATAAAATTGATCGGCTCATCAAAGAATTGAGATTAACTCCTGAAAAAATGCAAGAAACACTTGCAAATGTTGTTCAAAATTTTAATGAATTAATCGATACTTATGCTGAAGATGAATACAAGGAAAAATGGAAAGTATCAATTCAGGATGGAAGTGTAACATTTGGTTCTGCAAAGGACAGATGGGCAATTAATGTAGATATTATGAAGAAAAAGGGTGTTACCTTCAAAGATGTGATTGATGCATATTCAGATTCTGGCAAAGTTGAGGATTTAGTAGAAAAAGCGCCTCTGGCAGAAGGTGTTCTTGGAATGGTAGTTAAACATCATCCGCCACCACATACTGCACAAAAGTATAGAATTCCAAAAATTTGGAAAGGTGACTTGGAATCTGATACAGGTAAAGCACTTCTTGCATGTGATGATAATGGTCCTACAATTATGATGTGTGTTAACATGACAATTGATCCTGCAGCTGGCCCTGTAGCGATTGGAAGATTATTTTCTGGAACCATAAAAGATGGTCAAACAATTAACATTATTGATACAAAACGTGAAGGTCGTGTACAATCTGTAAACTTTTTCATGTCAAATATAAGAGAACAAGTAGGTCAATTGGGCGCCGGAAACATTCCTGCATTACTTGGATTAACTGATGTTCGTGCAGGTCAAACTCTTTCTACAGTAAAAGGTATTCCTGTGTTCGAAGCATCAAAATATGTTTCAGAACCTGTTGTACAAATGGCAATTGAACCAAAACATCCAAAAGACTTGCCAAAACTTGTAGAAGTTCTACGAAAACTAACAATTGAAGATCCAAACCTTGTAATCAAAATTGATGAAGAAAGTGGTGAAACTATCATGGCAGGAATGGGGGTATTGCACCTTGATGTTGCAGTTAACTTGATCAAAGATGCAAAAGTTGAGATTATAACTTCTGAACCATTAATCAACTACAGAGAAACAATTAACGGTGGTTGTGAACCTGTCATGGCAAAATCTCCAAACCGTCACAATAAAATTTTCATGAAAGTAGAACCACTAGAGCCTGAAATTGCTGAGATGTGTAGAAATGGGACATTAAGTGAAATGAAAGATAAAAAAGAGACTGCTCAAATATTACGTGATAAAGGCTGGGAACCAGATGTTGCAAAGAAGGTTATGAGATTTGATTCTCGTGGAAACGTTATGATTAATGGCACAAGAGGTGTTCAATTTGTAGATGAATCTACTGATTCGTTACTATCTGGATTTGATGAAGTAATGAGTGAAGGCGGTTTAACAAAAGAACAGGTACGAAACTGTAAATTCACATTTACACACTTTGTTCCTCACGAAGACACTGCTCACAGAGGCTTGTCACAAATTGGTCCTGCATCAAGACGTGCATGCCTTGCAGCATTTTTGTCTGCAGAGCCTGTATTATTAGAACCAATGCTTGCAATTGAGGTACGCGTTCCAACTGATCTTATTGGAAATGTTTCATCTGTATTGCAAGGAAAACGTGGTAAAGTTTTGGACATGCAACAAAAAGGTGCAACAAGTATTGTAATTGGCGAGGTTCCTGCAGTTGAAACATTTGACATCTCTGAGAAAATGCGTGGTCAAACAGCTGGTAAGGCAATGTGGAATACACACTTCAAAGCATGGACACCTGTGCCAAAATCAATTGCTGCAACTCTAACTGAAGATATACGAAAAAGAAAAGGCTTAAGCCCAAATCCTCCGGAACCAACTGAATTTATCGATAGAGACTAATGGTCAAAATCGAAACCTTTGATGCAACTACCTTCTGGAATAAATCATATGCACATCAACGTGGCAAATTACTAAAACGTGTTCAAGTGCCTGATGATCAAATTAAAATTTTGGTAAACAAACCATATTTGGAGCTTCCTGCACCGCTTAGATATGAAATAGAAACAAGTGGAATTAAAAAAACTGAGTTAACATAGGCTTAATCATATAAATAGAAAAACAATAATTGTGTTTTATACATGAAAACTGGTCTTTTTATTATTATTGTATTAATCTCTGGATGCTTTGCAGGTTTAGTACATGGCGGTCTTAATCTCATTCTTGTTGAACCATATCTTGATCAAGCAATTAGTATAGAAAATCAAACATTATTTGCAACCGGTGAAGAAGAGGATACTACTTCATTCTGGGTTGAATACAACTCATATCGTGTATGGCAAAAAGGTGGACAAGTTTTAGCTGGTGCAATACTTGGAACTTCAATTGCAGCATTAGTGGGGATTGTATTTCTTTTTGTGAGAAAAAGTCTTCCCGAAGGAAACAATGTCAAAAAAACGTTAATTCTATCAGGGTTAATGTGGTTTACAATCTTTGTAATTCCATTTCTAAAATATCCTGCCAATCCTCCAACTGTGGGTGATGCCGAAACTGTCGTAATGAGAGGAATCTTATTTTTATCGTTCATTACAATCTCTGGATTAGGGGCTGTTGCATTTTATCAAGTCTACAAGAAACTACAAAATAAAAAATTTCTTGCATTTGTAGGATATGCTGTATTTATTGGTGTAGCATTCTTTTTAATGCCAGAAAACCCGGATGAGATTACCGCACCTATGGATCTAGTTGAAGGATTTAGAGGTGCATCGTTTGTAGCTGTATCTGTTTATTGGTTAACACTCGGACTAATTCTTGGCGGATTTGTTGAAAAACTTCAAGAGCGACTTAATCTAAATAGATAATAATTTGAACGATCGAAACACTGGATATCCATAAATTATCTGAAATTATATCAAAAGTAATGAAGGCAATATGGAATGATACAATAATTGCAGAAAGCAGTGATACCGTTGTAATTGAAGGGAATCATTATTTTCCACCTGATTCGATAAAAAATGAATTTTTCAAAAAAACTGATACTAGTACGTCATGCCCATGGAAAGGTATGGCAAGTTATTATTCTGTCATCGTAAATGGGAAAACAAATATCGACTGTGCATGGTATTATCCTGTTCCTAGTAAAGAAGCTGAAAAAATTAAAGATATGATTGCTTTTTGGAATGGTGTACAAGTAATCTAAATAGTAGTTTATGATGGATTCCTTATGGTAGGTCCACAAGATGGAGGATTTGGCTTTGATCAATCAAAAAAATACACAAGTGTAGATAATTTAGAAAAAATTTGTGTTCAATGTCAGGCAGGACAACACAAAAAATGTCTTTTCAAATCAAAAGAAGAGCCGAGTTGTGATTGTGAACATTGTCTAATTTATGGTTAGAATTAGTTTCAGCTTAGAAAAATAACCTTTAATCATAACTATTTCTATAAAATTAAAATGGAAAAAACTCCTAATGACTCAAAAGCTGAAGTAATTATCAGAATGTTTCCTTCAGATGCAAACCCTGCTGGAAATGTCTTTGGTGGTGCAATTTTAAAGCATATAGACATGGTTGCAGGAATTGTTGCACAACGTTATAGTCAAACAAACGCGGTAACTGTTAGTATGGATAAGATAAGTTTCTTGAAACCTGTATTTGTTGGAAATGTTCTATTTGTAAACGCACGTGTAAACTATGTTCAAAAATCATCTATGGAGATTGAAGTAAATGTTGAAGCTGAAGATATTGCAAAGGGAACACGTGTTCATACTGGTAATGCATATGTAACATTTGTTGCATTAGACGATAACGGAAAACCAACTCCAGTTCCAACATTACATATTGACAATTCTGAGGATCAAAAGCGTTTTGATGAAGGAAAATTTCGTATGGAAAGACGATTGAAACAACGAGAAAATTAGTCTATCGCTCACACAACTTATAGATATTCTAAGCGCTGAATGGATTATTATGGTAAAAAGCAATTATGAAATTTTAGGTGTACCTGAAGATGCATCACGAAATGAAATCCGTAGTGCATTTAGAAATCTTGCATTAACACACCATGCTGATAGAGGTGGTCAAGATGAAGAATTTATTATAATTAAACAAGCATTTGAGGATCTTAAGGCAGGAAAAAAATTTCCTGACTCGCTTGATGAGAAAAAACGTAAATCAAAATTCTTTTGGGGTACAGATGAAGAACAACGTCTTCGTCATAACACATTATTATCTAATGATGTTGCACAAGAAATCAAAGTTGCACAAGAATGGATTGATGCATTAAGTAGAACTAACGCAGATGGAATTAGATTATTTGGTTCAAATGAATTGGGACAAATAGAACTTGAAAGAAAACATACTGGTGCTTTATCAATCAAAGGAAAATTTTGGGCTGGAAAAATTTCTTATGTAAATCATGTGTTCATGTGGGGGAGCATGACAAGTCCATATTTTTCAGATAACGATGATTCAAAAACTCTAATTCATCTTACTAATGGAACCTTCAAGTTAATGGAGCCTTTAGAAAATGGTTACAATATTGAAAATGGGTCTCATATTATAGTAGATCATGGTGATATTATTTGCGGTAATGTTAATGGAATACGACAACAGGTACCACATCCAACTGGTCGTGTTGGTATGTCCGTAACCAACGAACATTTTACTAAATTGGAAGCACCAAATGGGAAAATTATTGCAGGTGATGTTCGTGAAACTGTTTTGTTAGATGCTGAAGAAGTTTTAGTGCTCAATCTTGTTGATAACATAATTGTAAAAGGAAAGAAAATCTTTGTTTTTGGTTCTAAGGTTAGCTATGATGTATTTTTTGAGTTAAAGGAAGGTGGTGTAATCCGTTTCTATGACAAAGGTTCTGGGTTTGATATTAGTGATGATGCAATATTAAAACTTGAAAATGGAAAGGAATTTTTCCTAGATGATCTTAAAACTAAAAAACTAATTGGATTTGGTGGACGTGATATGACATATGAATTTCTAGATAAATTGGAAGAAAGTAGTGGTGTGATTCCGTCTAATTGGACATCTAAACTGTCTGGCTTGTTTAAGAAAAAATAACTACTTTTTAATTCCCAGTGCTCTATTTTTCAATCTTAGTTGAGTACTTCTACATTTTCTGCATCTTGTAGCACTAATATCTAATCTTGCACCGCATGAAATACAAATTTTCATATGTAGTCTTGCTTTTTGTGCAATCTGTTTCTTTAGTGGATCTGCAACTGGCATAGTAATTACTAAAAAATGTGTTATTTATTCTATTAGCTATTCATTTTTCCCGCTAAGAGCACTGCAACTTCGCCTGGTCTCTTTGCAACTGGAATGTTTGCCTTTGCAAACATGGATATTTTTGATTCTGCAGAGCCATAATTTCCCATGACTATGGCTCCTGCATGTCCCATACGCTTTTCTTTTGGTGCTTGGCGTCCTGCAATGTATCCGACAATTGGTTTACTAAAGCCTGTATCAATAATGTGTTGAGCCAAAATCTCTTCTGAATCTCCTCCAATTTCTCCAACTATCACCATAGCCTCAAGTTCTGGGTCATCTTTTACCATGTCAAATGCATCAATCATTCTTGTTCCATTTACTGGGTCTCCGCCAATTCCTATTGTGATATTTTGACCAAATCCTGCACTAGTCAGATTATTTGAAATCTCATAAAGTAGCGTTCCGCTTTTTGATAATACTGCAACTTTTCCTGTTGAAAATGGAGTGGCAGGCATAATCCCTACTTTGATTAATCCTGGAACAATCACTCCTGGTGTATTAGGTCCAATAATTATCGCATCCTTTTTCTTTGCTAATTCAATTGCCTCCATAGCATCTCTAATTGGAACGTGCTCAGGAATTGCTACTAATAGTTTAATTCCTGATTCTAGAGCATCCTTTGCTGCTCCAAGGAAAAATTTCGCTGGAACAAAAACTATTGAAATCTCTGCTCCTGTTGCTTCTACTGCTTCTTTCACTGACTCGTAAATTGGAACTTTGTCTTCAAATATCTGTCCTCCCTTTCCTGGTGTAACCCCTGCAACAATGTTTGTACCGTAATCTAACATTAATTTTGCATGGGTTGAACCATATTTACCAGTAATTCCTTGAACAATTACCTTTTTCTTTTGATAATTTCCATCTGCATCTTTTTGTCCACGAAGAATCTCATAAATGTCTGTCATTTGTTTGCCTCCATTACTACACCATTAATTGCATCCTCAATTGAATCAAACATTTTGGTTTTCGTATCTTTTAGCATTTCTTTTGCTTTCTCTGATTCAGTACCCATGAGTCTTGCAAAAACTGGTATGTCGATTAAATTATTATTATATGCTTGAATAAAAGCCTCTGCAACAGTTGTGGTCTTTACAATTCCACCATAAAGATTTACTAAAATACCTTTGACTCTTTTCATTTTACTAATCAGTGTTAATGCTTCGTATACAGTTTCTGTTGTTGCCCCGCCACCTACGTCAAGAAATGTGGCTGGTTTACCACCATTATCTGAAACAAGATCAAACGTTGACATTACTAATCCTGCGCCATTTCCTATCACCGCAATGTTTCCTTCAAGCTCAACAAGTGAAAACCCACTTTTCTCTGCTTGTTTTTCTAATTCTGATTTTTCCTGATATTTTTGCAATTCATCATGCCTAAAATTTGAACTGTCATCTGTCATCACTTTTCCATCAAGTGCAATTAATGTGCCATCTTTTAGAATTGCAAGTGGATTGATCTCTGCCAACTCTGCTTCTTTTTCAATAGTCAATTTTGATAATCTTTGTAACATATCTGCAAATTGTTCCTCCTGTGAATCTTTTAATCCAATCTCATTTGCAACCTCTTTTGCTGTTTGAGTATCTACGTCTCCTAATCCAACTTCACGAATTGTTTGATTTTTCACTGACTCAATTTCAACTCCCCCTTCTGATGACGCTATAATTGTATAGCATCTTTTACTTCTATTCAGAAAAAGAGATAGATACAGTTCTTTTTCTATATCTGCCATTTTCTCAAGTAAAATTGCACGTGTTTTTTCACCTTTGATTGACATATTTAGTAATTGAGGATATTTGAGTTCAAATTCATCATCACTACTACATTTTTGAATTCCTCCTGCTTTTCCTCTTCCACCTACGGGTACCTGAACTTTGATGACAAATGGATATCCTAACACTTTTGCATCTTTTCTTCCCTTTTCAATGTCTTTTGAGGAAATACTGGGTGGGGTTTTAATGCCAAATTCCTTGAAAAGTTCTTTTGCTTGATACTCTAAAAGTCGCA
>JABHJJ010000106.1 GCA_018691945.1 Candidatus Nitrosopelagicus sp.
CAGAGAGCTGAAGGAATGGTTAAGACGTATGTCAAGTGGGAAAAGGAGACAAAGAACGAGCTTGTTGGCTTGGAAGTACCATTTGATGTAAAGATTGGAGACATTACATTTACTGGAAGAATAGACAGATTAGAGAAAAACCCAGACGGAAAGTACGAGGTTGTTGATTTCAAATCTGGCAAAACCGTAAAGTCAAAAAACAAGGCCAAGATTGACCCGCAGCTTAACATCTATGCCAAGGCAGTCGAGAAACTAAAGGGCGAACTGCCGGTAAAAGCCTCCCTGTTCTATGTAGAAAAAGACAAGATGGTAGTGTATCCAGTTACTGAAGAGTCAGTCAACGAAACAATGGATACAATCATTGGAATGACAAAGGAGATCATGTTGGAGAATTTTGATGCAACACCGAGCTATAACGCATGCATGTTTTGCTCATACCAAAGCATCTGTGACGCAAAAGTAACAGAGGAGTAAGAAAATGACAAATGGGGATAAATCAGAAAAAGAAATCAGCAGGGAATTCTATGAAATATTTCATCAGACCCGCTTAATGCTAATCCGTGCATTTCAAGAAAAAAAAGATGTTGGAGAACAAGAAGCACTGTATTATGCACAGAGATTCATGCACAGGGCAATTTTTTTATTTTTTGCATTAGACAACGGGTTAATCAACAATCAAAAACTATTTTCAGATACAATATTTGAGAGACTAAAAAAACAGGAGTGTACAGTCGAGTCAAAAGACATTTGGAACGACATCAATCACTTATTCAAAGCACTTGATCAGGGGGACCAGCAACTAGACATTCATGGGTTTGGAGGGGATTTGTTTTCACCACCGCTTCCAAAAAAGATTTACTTTCTAGATTTTCAAACAAAGGTATTCTTTGCAAATGAAATAATGATTTCAAAGATTAGAAAAGAGCCAAAATTAGATGGAGAGAATTTGGAGACTTGGAACAAGTTTGGTGACAGTGTAAGCCCAATAATTAAGAATCTTCTGATAATGGACTCCTATAATTTCAAATCCACTCTCAATGTTACAATACTCGGACATATTTTGGAGCAGTCACTTGACGACCTAAATGAATTTCAAAAAACGGGTGAAGTTAAACGAAAAATAGATGGAGTCTTCTACACTCCCGAAACTTTAACAGACCACATTTGTAAAAATACAATCATACAGCATCTATCAAAAAACAATGCAAGTACAGTGCCGGAATTAATTTTAGAATATATGGATGATTTGGAAGAATTACAGAAACTAGTTTCCCAAATCAAAATAATTGATCCTGCATGTGGAAGTGGTGCATTTTTAATCAGCGCTGCACAGATTCTGCATGAAATTTCAGAATCAATACAGATGAAAAAAGGGAAATCACAAGCAAGTTCAGGAACTTTAGACACATGGCAAAAAGAGATCGAAACATCAAAAATCATTGAAAACAATATTTTTGGCGCAGATATTAATCGGGATTCAGTAGAGATAACAAAACTAAGTTTGTTTTTAATCATGGCAAAACCAGGTGAAAAACTAACTAATTTATCTCAAAATATTATTCATGGCAATTCGTTAATCAGAGACAAAGAGATAGATCCAATTGGATTTGATTGGAAGAACAAATTTTCTGAAATAATGGATAGAGGGGGATTTAATGTGGTAATTGGCAATCCCCCATGGCAAATAATTAAACCTGACATCGACGAATTTTTTTCACCTCTAAAAGAAATGCAATTGATGTTGGCAACGAATTTTCCTACAAAAAATAAACCGTTTAGCAGACTTGATAAACCTACAAAAAACAAATTTGTTAAAAAATGTCTAGAAAATCCAAATGTGGTTTCTCTGTTTAATAAATACAATGAAGCGTATGAAAAACAATTAATTTATTTTTCAAACAATAACTCATACAAACTCCAGGGGAAGGGTGATGTAAATTGTTACAAGCTGTTTCTTGAAAAAATATACTCCATATTGGATGAAGGGGGCGCATTCGGATTAGTTTTGCCATCTTCGGTTTATACCGATTTAGGAGCTAAAGACTTGCGTGAATTATTGTTTAAAAAATGTCATATCTCACAGTTATGCGGGTTTACAAATACAAAACCAATCTTTGCAGGCGTAGATTCACGATATAAGTTCTGTACAATATTAGGCACAAAAGGTGGAACGACAACAAAATTTTTGAGCAGATTCATGGTCAGAGACGATAATGAGTTGAGTGATTTTCAAACACATGCATTTGAATATGATTTAGAACTTGTCAAGTTAAGCTCTCCAAGCTATTTTACAATAATCGAATGTGAAAAAAAGATAGAAAACCAAATATTTGAAAAACTTTTTCAGTTTCCTGTTTTAGAGGACGGCAATGTTTGGAATTTTAAACCATCAAGGGAATTAGACATGACAAATGATTCACACCTATTTCATACTACGAATGTTGGTCCCACATTATATCAAGGATACATGATTCACATGTTCACACATACTTTTGCAAATCCAACATATTGGCTCAAAAAAGAGGAAGTTGAAGAAAGAATGAAGCGCAAGAACAAAAAAGATTTGTCAATAATAAAAAAATTAAATTTAAACATACCGTTAAAAATTCATTCCCAGGAATACAGGTTAGTTTGGCGCAGTGTTGCAAATCCTACGGATGAAAGAACATTGATCTCAACTGTACTTCCCCCCAACGTATATTTTGGGAATAGTTTGGGATACCTAACCCCGCTAATTATTGAAAAAACAAAATATGTTAAACCAATTTCAAATGTCGAAACTTTATTTCTAACAGGAATGTTGAATTCGTTTGTACAAGATTTTGTTATGCGACACAAGGTATCCCGAAATATAAATTACTTTCATATCAATGGACAGCCAATTCCAAGATTTGAACAATACAACATGCTCCATAAAAAAATCTTCAAAAACTCTTCAATGCTAATCTGCACCACTGACGAGTATGCAAAGCTTCGCGAGGAAGTGGGAATTTCAGAATATGCCACAGAGCCAGAAAAAAGAATGGTCCTAGAGGCTCAAATCAACGCCGCTGCAGCAAAGATCTACGACCTTACAAAGGAGGAGTTTGAGTATATTTTGGAGTCATTCCCATCAGCAGATAAAAATCTCAAGGAAATGGCAATGAGGGAGTTTTTGTTGCTATGAACAGTCCAGTGATTCTTACTGAATGGGAATCGTATCACAACGTAATATTTCAAAAAATCCTTAAATCATATTTGTTTGGAATGTTGTAATGTCTGAAGAGAATACATGGAGTACGACTCAAAGGAACAGAATCAAAGAACAAATAGAAATTGAAAGCAACAAGGACAAAGACGATAACGGTAATCATAGAATGTATCCAGTTGAATTGTATGATGATTCATCTTTAGTAGATATGGCGGTTTATAATATTGACATTGACCTTGTCAAATTTAATAAAATAAACGGGCGTTTAGCAAAATTCATTGCACATCATTGTAAGAAAAACAACATTGATGGGTTTGATGAGACTAAAGAAGAGCACCAAGACATCATACAAAGTATTTTATTAAACGCAAAAAATTACGGTCAAGAAAAAGTTGCAGACTTGGAAGTAAATCTATTAAAAGCCGGACAGAAATATCCCGCACTAATTACAACGTCAGGAGTTCTGTGGAATGGAAACCGTAGATGTGCAGTTATGAAAAAAATATTTGATAACCTGCCAAGCAGCGGAATTGCGCCACTAGTAAAAGGCAGAATCAAAGTATGCGTCCTGCCAGAAAATTTTGACCCTAAGCAACTACGAGCACTTGAAAAAAGACTGCAGCAGACTCCGGAAACAAAACAAGCTTATGGTCAAGTCAACGAGATGGTAAGAATTCAAGAAACCATTAACAAGCATATTGAAAATGGAATGGATTTGGACAACCCATCAGATGAACAGAAAAAAGAGATAGGAGAAGAAGCAGAGACAGATTATTTTGATGATTGGAAGAAAATGATTGCTGGAAAAAGAATGGTGGATTTAATGGATGATTGGCTTGTATCAAGAAATGACACACATACCAAAGAATTGATTGGAAATTATGCAATTATCGAAGATGCAAAAGCTACAACATTTTTTGAGGCAACAAGAGATTTACTGTATACTCGCGTCATACCATTTTTTACAAATAACAGCAGTTTAGGTGATCCTGATGAAATGTTTGATGCATTTAAAGCAAAATGTTTTCTTGCATTTGATGATCTTTTAGACAAAAATGAGGGTGAGGTATACAAGGCAATCATAAAATTGAAAGATACGTTCAAGAAAGCAAGTGGCGACATCACATCAACTGATCCGGGAGACACAACAGGGTTGGTGATATCTATCATGGAAAATTCACCAATCATAAGTAATTGGGATGAACATATGTCTAAAGAACCCGAGGAATTAGCAG
>JABHJJ010000107.1 GCA_018691945.1 Candidatus Nitrosopelagicus sp.
GGGAATGGTGTGTTTTTCGATGATGGTAACGAATCATTTAAGATCAAAGATAATGGTTGGCAACATTTTAGATAATTTCAGGGCATTCTTTTATAAAGCCAAAAAAATCTGCAAAATCTATGTCAGAAGCTGTTGAAGAAACACCAGTAGTCGTAGAAGCAACTGAAGAGGTTGTAGAAGCAACTGAAGAGGTTGTAGAAGCAACTGAAGAGGTTGTAGAAGCAAAGCCACAAGAACCTACAAAAACAAAAATTGCAGATAAATGGGGAATTGCACATATCTTTAGCAGTTATAATAACACCATCATCCACATTACTGATTTGACAGGTGCAGAAACAGTTTCAATTAGTTCTGGAGGTCATCATGTTAATGCAGATAGATACGAATCATCACCTTTTGCAGCAATGAAAGCAGCAAACGTAGTATCAGAATCTGCAAAAACAAAAGGATTCACAGGATTACACATTAGAGTTCGTGCTGTAGGTGGAGTTGGTTCTAGAGTTCCAGGACCAGGAGCACAAGCAGCAATTCGTGCACTTGCAAGAGGAGGATTTAGAATTGGTAAGATTGATGATGTGACACCTATTCCACATGATACAACAAGGAAAAAAGGTGGAAAACGAGGAAGAAGAGTTTAGTTAGCCTGTAGTAATTTTAATTTTATTTTACAACTATTGTTTTCTAAATATTTTACAAGAAAATTAACAAACTTTTCTTCAGGTTTTGAACCTTTAGATTTGTTAACTTGCTCAGTAAATTCTTGTTCCATAGACATATGGAGATCTCCTTTTAATATCATATCAATAAATGTCCAACCAAATTTAGATACAGGTTCATTTAGAATATACCCATTTTGAACATCACATAATTTTTCTAATGTATTCATTATATCCTCAAAAAGAAGTCTATCTTTAGGCCAATTAGTTGTACTAATTTGAATATAATATGTCATAATTCATCATCATTATTTGTTTTTTTAAATTTATCTGCAATTGAAATAAATTTTCCATCTTTTTCAACATTAATTTTATTTTCCATTCTAATAGAAAGTCCTACAGATCTAAATAAAACTAGTAATTTTCCACCATCCAATGTTTCATTAATATCACCTGATGAGATCAATTCACCTAATTTTTCAATAATGATTTTAGATTCATTTGGAAATTGATACTCTGCATTTTGTAATACTTCCATACCACGATAACCTAAACTATTCACTACATGATCACGTAACGAAAGTTTTGGTTTTTCATTTTCTTCACTTTTATTCTCATCTAATTTATCTTGTATTGAAAGGTTTTTTTGCATTTCAGCTAATCGTTTAGCCTTAAGTATCTCTAATTCTTTGTCTTCGTTACTCATCCTTTGATCACTCCAATTGGAACTAATTTAGCAACTTTAGTCGCTATTCCAAGATTATGAGATACATTAACAACAGCATCAACATCCTTGTATGCTTGAGGTGTCTCTTCAACCACACCATCTCTTGTTAAAGATTTTATAAAAATGCCCTTATCATTAAGAGATTTTTTGACTTCAGATTCTGTAAAGTCACGTCTTGCTTTTGACCTAGACATCATTCTACCAGCACCATGAGCTGTTGAACCAAAACTTGCAGACATTGAATTCTCACTACCTAGAAGAATCCAACTTCCAGTTCCCATAGAACCTGGAACCAAGACGGGTTGACCAAGATCCCTATATTTTGAAGGGACCTCTTCCATATTTGATGGAAAAGCACGTGTTGCACCCTTTCTATGTACTACAAGATTTTTTTGTTCTCCATTAATTTTGTGTTTTTCAACTTTAGCGATATTATGTGCTACATCGTAGACTAATTTCATATCTAAATCAGATTCAGATTGTGAAAAAACTCTTTCAAAAGATTTTCGTGTCCAATGAGTTATCATTTGTCTATTACTCCATGCAAAATTTAATGCTGCAAACATTGCTTTTCTATAAGACTCACCTTCCTCAGAGGTATTTGGAACACACGCAAGTTCTCTATCTGCTAGATGA
>JABHJJ010000108.1 GCA_018691945.1 Candidatus Nitrosopelagicus sp.
AGTAGGAATAACAATCTTTATACTAAACAAGAATTGGAACGCTTTGATGGCGTTACTGTTCCGCTTAACTGGGAACATGATCCAACTAACATAATTGGTGAAGTCACTTTCCATTATAATTCAAGTCAAGAAACCGTCTATTATGAAGGGATAATTACCAATGAAGCCTCTGCAAACGTAGCACGAAACAAATTATTATTTACTAGCATAGAAGCAACACCAACAGAAGTATCAGAAATTTGTAATGGTAATTCTGATTGTTTTGCCATGCCATTTGGATTAAAGCCAGAAGGATTAGCATTAACTGAAACGCCTGGTGTGCCTGAAACAAGTGTCAAAGTTATAGAGAATTATATTAAAGAATGTAACCATCATGCCTTAGAAGCTGATACAGTAGCCAAAGTAGAGGGGGTAAATACAACAGATTTTATCAACTTTAAGAATCAAATCATGGATCATCTAAATGTAGAAGAATGTGGCGACTGTCATAAATTACATTCAAAAAAAAACTAAACAATGAAGATGTAGCCCTTAGTGGTGATCATAGCAAAGCAGATATTGGTAAGAAGAAAAAGAAAAAATTTGAATTTACAGAAGAATCAAACAATGATTGGAAAGAATTAGAGCATTATCTATTAGAAGATTCAACCAACAGTGGTCAAAAATCTGATACAGTAGGCAATCCTGAATTTAGATCATTCACTCACTCATCATCATTCGTGGGTAATGTATTATGGGATAGGGAAAGTAGTGAAATGGACATACTACTAAACGGTAACAAGTATCATTTTTGCAGAGTGTCAGAGAGGTTATTTGATTCATTTGAAGGAGCAGATAGTAAGGGTGCTTTCTTCAATAGAGAAATTAAAACATTACACGATTGTTAGACCTTATATACTGGATTTTATGAAGAATTAGTTATGCCTTGCGACTGTAACAAAAAAACAGAAGCTGACGATGACGCAAAAGAATGTCCAGAAGGACAATCATTTGATGTCTCACAAGGAAAATGTGTAGCAAAAGAATCTGCATTTGGAGATCCTAAAACTGATTCAACTATTGGCGATCTCGCTGGTAATGGATCAGATGTAGGTGACAAACAAGAAGTAGAGGGTTGTCCTGAAGGACACTCAATAGATCCTGCTTCTGGAATCTGTCAACCAAGTGCTTCTGATAAGACAGATGATATTGGTCAAACTAATACATCTATCGCAACAGAAAAGAAACTAGCTAGCATTGAAAAAACCTTAAAGGCTCTTTCAGAAAAGAAACCAACTGCACAAATCTCTAATCTAGATGATGGAGTTTATACTTGGAAACAAGTAGCAGAAAATATGGCACCATCTTTGAGAAAATTCGGAAAGTTTGAATTTGATATTAATTTGGAATCTTTAAGATCCGTTAATACAAAACAAACAAGAGATAGAAGTGGAGCAATCACTGAATCATTCAGAACTACACCACTTCAACTTCAAGAAGCAGTAGCCATATCTGGCACACACGCAACACAGGATTTAGATACTGATGTTGCAATCGTTCCAGGTGGATTATCTTTTAGACCTGTATTCGAGTTTGCTAAAGTCAAACGTATCGAAGCAGGTATGGACAGAGCTAGATTCTTCAAGACAACAATCCCTGCAAATGGATCACAAACTGTTGGATCAACACCAAGTCAAGCAACACAAACTTTCACAGCAATAGAAGTCACACCTTCAACCATTACAGGTGTCTATCTTGTTGGAGATTTTGACGAAATAGAAAATTCGCCATTTGACCTTTTACAAGCTATTGTCGAGGGTAGTGCTTCATCTTATGAAGATTTCGTTGCAACCGATATGTTGAACACAAAATCAGCAGAAGGAACATTAACAGCAGGATTATGGATCAGAGGAGATACAGGAGCAACCATTACATCAAGTAATGTAGCTTCAATGGTCTTTGATGAAACTGCAATAGCAGTAGCCCGACAGTATCTCGAAAATCAAGGTTACCTACGTGGAGGAATTAAACCTGTTGCATTCTTACACCCAAAGCAATGGAGAGAGTTAATCACTTCAACTAATGTAACATCATTAGCAACCCGATCTGCACCTGACATTTGGCTCAAAGCAGAACTTGAGCAATTTATGGGAGTGCAAATAGTTGTTAGTAATGCAGTTGAAGAAAAATCACAAACCAATAATGCTTACAATGCAATCGTATGTGTGCCAAAACATTCATACGGTATTGGAATCAAACGTGACGTAACTGTCAAAATGCACGAAGTTGGTGAAGATAACCAAGTGAGAGTAAATACTACTTGGAGAACAAACACAGGTGTAATTGACGCAACCTCAATCGTTAGAGTTTCTACAACAGTTTAATCAGCTTAACTGATTTACCTTTTTTTATTCTAGTCAACTAAATTTAACCA
>JABHJJ010000109.1 GCA_018691945.1 Candidatus Nitrosopelagicus sp.
AAATGATGTAAAATTTCGTTTAATTAAATTACTTCATTCTTCAAAGTCTGGAATCTCTGGAGTTGAAGTTTCTGAAAAACTTGGAATTAACCGTGTTACGATGTCCAAATATCTGAATAAATTTGCAGCTGAAGGAACAATAACACAAGAAAATATTGGAAATCTGAATTTATGGTTTGTTGATGAGGATATGGAACAGCTAAATTTTCCAGATGATTATTTTCTTGCTCAAGAAAAATTCACCTCACATATCATCGATTGTATGGAAAAACCTGCATACAATCTGATAAAAAACTGTATTAATTCTAATGCAAAACTTGACAAAATAATCACTGAGGTTATTTTACCAACAATTCCTCAAATTCAGAAATTATTTAATGATGGAAAAATTGGAAAATCTGAACAACAATTGATGACTGGAATAATCTCGAATTCAATCCAAATGATTACCCACCATTCAACTCACTCTGAATCTGGAAAAAATATAATCATTTTGTCTGCTGATTCTGAATCTTTATTATTTTCTGAGGCAGCTGGAGCAGCATTTCGTTCTCAAAAATGGAATGTATTCTCGGTTGGAGATATGTCCTCGTCAATTGATGTATTATTTGATCTTGAACTCAGAAAGATACTCTCAAAGACTTGGAAACTAAAAGAAGGTCTAATGATGATTCTAGTATTCTCTCAAACAGAAGAAGGTTTGAAATTCATTTCTGATTCATTTTATTCAGTTAAGGAAAAATCTGAAAATAATTTGTTTATCATCTTATCTGGAAAAACTGGAAAAAAAGTGAAAATAAAAGCAGATCTATTCACCACTAAACTTGAGGATATTCTTCAATGGTCAAATACCAAACACGAAAATATTTAGTAAATTAATGGGCCCGATGAGATTCGAACTCATGGCCTTTCGATTATCAGTCGAACGCTCTAGCCAAGCTGAGCTACGAGCCCTCGCAAATTTTCGAGGATTTGGTCATTTAAGTTTGCTGTTCTTTCCACTTGATTGAACATCCAATGGAAGGATCAAACTCTTTCTCAATTTTTTGACCATCTAGGAATTTTTCAATATTGTTTACCATCACTTTTTCTGTTACTTCTGCATCTGGATTCATGGCATCATCAATTCGTCCATGAAACACTAATTTTTTTTCAGAATCAAATAAGAATGGATCTGGAGTACAAACAGCTCCGTATTTCTTTGCAATTTCTTGAGTTTCATCAACCAAATAATCAATTTTTAAGCCTTTTTCTTTAACGACTACTTTCATACTATCAAAATTGTCATCTGGATATTTCATAGAGTCATTACTGTTAATTCCGACAATTGAAATATGATCCTTGAATTTGTCATGTAATTCTTTAATTGCGTCAATCTTTGCTTTCACATATGGACAATGATTGCACATGAAAATAATCAATAATCCCTTTTTTGAATAATCATTGAGTGAATGCATATTGTCATCAATACCTTTTAGATTGAATTCTGGTGCACTGTCTCCAGTTTTTAATGAAATTGTTGATTCTGTTAATACCATAAAAAAATCAATTTCTACAACAAATAAAAGTATTACAAGTATTCCAAAAGACAACAATTAAACTCTCATAATTATCCAAGCAATCATTGGGCTTGTAGTTTAGACTGGTAGAATACTCGCCTTGCACGCGAGGGGTCAGGGGTTCAAATCCCCTCGAGTCCACCATTTTTTTATTAATCGATCATTTCCGAACATCGAATTTGAAGGTGGATTTAAATATCATTAATATGGGAAAATTACTATGGCAGGTTATGAAGCCTCAATAGCAGTTTGGATTCCACTAATTGTTGGTCTAGCACCGGGACTAGTTTACTGGTTCGCAATAACTGGAATGCGAAAAAGAAGATAATCTTCTATCAAACTCTTTTTAATTATTTTATTTCTCTAATTCAATATGTTGTAAAATTCTCTTTACGATTCAATCCGAGAGTTTATGTTTAAATAAAATCATATCTATGCGTGAAGTTTAATTTGACTGCATTAGGTGGCACGTTTGATATAATCCATGTAGGGCATCTCAGTCTAATAAAAAAAGCAACTTCAATCTCTGAGAAAATCATAATTGGTTTGTCATCTGATTCATTTGCTGCAAAAAATGGCAAAACCATAACAAACAATT
>JABHJJ010000110.1 GCA_018691945.1 Candidatus Nitrosopelagicus sp.
TCATGACCTTAGCTCGTGGGAACATTACCAAGTATGCACCCAAAATTCCAGCAATTGCACCAGATGCGCCAACTGCAGGAATTCCACTTCCTGCATCACCATAAATGTGAATTAAACCTGCACCAACTCCCCACATTAAATAAATTCCAATATACTTTACTTTACCAAATTTGGCCTCAATATTATCACCAAAGATCCACAAAAACAACATGTTTCCTCCAAGATGCATTATTCCTCCATGCATGAATGTTGAAGTAATCAAAGTCAGTTCAGGAATTGCAGGACAATTAATAATTTCAGCACCAGTGTTAATTCCATCAATCTGACCTGTAACACATCCAGGAACTGCTCCCCAATTCAAAAACATATTCATTGCTTCACGATTTGAAAATTCAATGAATTGACCAGTGATTGCAACTTCAATTCCAAATACTATAACATTGATAATGATTAGTGCGATTGTTAGTTTTGGTTTAAATCCTGGTGGGTGTGGATTTTCATCTCTTAATGGAAGCATAATTCAATCAAAGTTTGTTTAGTTTCTATAATAATTTTCAGGTAGATCTAAACTGAGATAATTCCTTCCTTAACTAAAAATTGAATTCCAGATGCAAATGTGTTATCATCAATTTGCCCATTAGCCCACCATGCAGCATTGTTTCTAACCCAATCAGGAATGGTTGCATTATCATTTTGTACACCACTTGCAGTAGTTGGTACTGAAATGATTCCTTGTTTTATCATAAACTCAATTCCAGATGCAAATGTGTTATCATCAATTTCACCATCAGACCACCACTTTGCATTGTTTTTCACCCAATCAGGAATGTTAACAGATTGTGTTGGTGCAGGTGTACCAATAAATGAACTACTAGTAGATACTCCTACTTCAAACATTTGGGATGCTTGGAAGAATTCATCATAGTTAGAAAAGCCTTCACCAGTCAATACTAAATTCAAAGTGTACATGCCATCATCAGGTATTGTTATCATGTGTGTAGCAATTCCTTCTATTGATTTTATACCTACAAACAGCTCAGGAGTATCACCTGTCATCAAATTGAATTGATTACCTTGTGGATCGACTAAACCAAATGCATAGATGACATCTTTTACTAAACCGCCATTATTATCAAAGAAAGAAAATTCAAATGGAATTTCATCGCCAACACCATATTTAGAGTCCCATGAAATTATTGCTCTATATCCATTATCAAATGACATGTCAAATGAGTTTTTTTCAGTATTTCCTTGAGGAATTAATTCAAAGTTCATTGTTTTAGAAGATTCGTGAGAGGTACCTAAGACTTCATTAATTCTTTGTAATTCAGTTCCAGTTACTAAAAAGTGAACAATATTTTCAGTTTCAGAAGAATATGGATCCATAACTAGAACTCTTTGATCAACCTCAACACCATCTACATAGCCTTTGAATGATTTTTCTGGATTGTATGGCTCAAATGATTTTGGAACACGAATCTCTTCATGAACCATTTGAACTAATTCAATATATTCAGGAGTCCAATCAAAAGGCATGTCAAATGATATTGCATTATTACTTTGATTAAATGCAAAATTATCTACATCATCATAATAGGTTTTAACGTTTACAGGAATTTCTGCTGAAGCAGTTTTAATGAAAAAACTTTGGTCTTGTGCAACACTGACAAAAGTATCAAAGTTTAGTGGTTCAGCAACTAAAGTTCGTGGACTAGTGGCACCTTCAATTGAAACTTTAACATTATACAAGCCACCTTTTTCAAAGATTGGACCATCAATGAGTGGTCTACCGTCACCTCTTGCAAATAATCCCCCAGCAGTTCCATGTACTTCACCATAATATTCAGTACATTTCCAAGGTTTTGCTTCATAACAATCTCCTTTTGGTCTAACCTCAACATTTAGTTCGCCATCTTCATCATAGAAATAATTTCTAGCTAAAAGATCACCACTTCGCCAAACTTCAACACGATAAGTAACCTGTTCTAAATTTTGATCAGTTAACATATCATAGAAACGAATTGCAATATTTGCTGAATCAACTTCACCTGCAGTCATATCAGCAGGATCTAGTTGAGTAAATATTGTAACTTGCATACCTTCAAAACTAATTGGAGGAGCAGCATCACCACCTAAACCATGACCAAAAGCATCTTCACTTAGAAATGGAAGTGTAACAAAAACAGCTGCAATGAGTAATAGACTTTTGTAGTACAATTACCATTTTTAGTCGTGAATCACCTATTAATGATTCGATGATTTGCTTCAGAGTTCACAAGTTCATTTTTATTATATCTTAAAAGATTCCAGTTGTGAAATACATTTTTCTTTTATTGTTAGTTCCGTTACTCACAACACCTGCATTTGGTGCTGTACCTCTTCTTCCTGAAGATTATGAACAGATAATTCCTTCAGAAAATGGAACACTCAACATTGGATTGTCAGTGGATCCACCAGCAAAAGCAAATGAAGTTTCAAAACTACACATTGGTTGGATTAAACCAGGATTTAACAAGATTCAAGAACACATAGATTACAAAATTACGGTTATCAAAGACGGTCAGAGTATTTTTGGACCAATTCCTCTTACACATACATCTATAGGAACTGTGAAAATTCCTGTTGAATTTACATCAAATGGAGAACATCAAATAAAAATTGAGATGGAAGGAATTTTGTTTCAACCAATTCCACTTGAAACTACATACTTTACAATTAATGTTGGAGGAGAACAGACAATACAAGAAAACAATAATGAAGGTGGAGGTTGTCTAATTGCAACTGCAGCTTTTGGTTCAGAGATGTCACCACAAGTTCAACAACTTAGAGAAATTAGAGATAACATAGTAATGCAAACAAGTTCTGGAAAATCTTTCATGACAGAATTCAACCAGATTTATTATTCATTTTCACCTCAGATAGCAGACTATGAAAGAGAAAATCCAATTTTCAAAGAAGCAGTCAAAGTAACACTAACACCAATGCTAACATCATTTTCACTTTTGGCTCATGTACCAATCGATACAGAACAAGAGATGTTAGGTTATGGGATTGGCGTAATACTACTAAATGTAGGAATGTACTTTGTAGCACCAGCCATATTATTTACAGCAATCAAAAAGAAACTTAGAAAATAAAATTATTTTTTCTTTGCAAATGATGCTGCACCAATTGCTATTCCTATAACACCTAATACAATTGCAACATAACTAATTGTAGAACTATCATCAGATGGTTGTTCTTTTAATTCGTTAATTGTTTCTTGTAATTCTCTTATATCACCACGTAAATCATTAATTTCACGTTCAAAGTCACCAACTTCAACTGTGTTCGATTCTATCACAGGAAATTGTAAGACAGATGGCTCTTCAACTTTTAACGGATGCATTGCAAGATTTACATTTTGTTCATTAATTGTTCCAAGAAAGTTTAGTTGTGACCAACCAGAAAATGTAGGAGTGATTGGTGATTCGTATTTACCTGGAACATCAGTTGTTTGTAATGGCATAATAATAGATTCAGTATCAACTACTAGTTGAATTTTCAAAGTTTTTCGTAAACCCTCGACCCCTTTTTCAGAATCAAATGGCTGATCTGCAGCCTCTTTGCTTTTGTCCATTTCACTGACATAAACAATTATGGCATTTGATTCTCCAGTTACAATTGGCTTATTCTTCCAGTCAATCTCAATTCTATAATCACCAACTGAATCTGATTGGTGTGCAAAAACACCACTAAGGAATAAAGGTGATATCAGAAGTGCGGTGATCAGGAATGCATTATTCACAAATTGGCATAAAAATTGTTTTAATAAAAATCAAAGCAGTACATTAGTCGATAAAAACATCATATTCTGGAGATCATTTTTATTGTCTAATTCCGGAATTAACCTAATGAATAACAAGACTCTAAGTTCCTTATTCGTTCTTTTTGCAATTGTTTCAATCGGAATGACTGCAGCACCTAGTGCATTTGCTGAACACTCAATGAATGCAACAGTAGAGAACGCTCAAGGTTCTTCGACTCCGGGATGTGAACCAGATTGTTTCATCCCAGCTACAGTTACCATTGGTGTTGGTGGAATGGTTACATTCTCTAACAACGACTCTGCAGCACACACATCCACAGCAGGAACTCCAGCTGATGGACCAAGTGGTGCATGGGACAGTTCATTAGTTATGATGAACAGTGCATATACAACCCCAGCACTTGATGCAGGTGAATATCCTTACTTTTGCATGGTACATCCATGGATGACAGGATTGGTAATTGTTGAAGAAGAAAGTCATGACGATATGGAAATGCAAACACTAACTGCAGCAGATATTTCAATTGATGTTGCAGATGGTGCAAAAGCAGGTGAGCAAGTAGCAATTGATGTTACAATTAGCGGTGAACACGTTAACTATGATATTGTTGCAACTCATAATGGTGAAACAATCCTAGATGAGAGTGGTAATCACTCACATACAGGAGAAGGTAGTCACACTACATCAGCACTTAGTGCAGATGCATCTGATGACAACCCAATTGATGTTACAGTAACATTCCAAGGATTTGGATTACCAGATGCTGAGAAGACAGGTCCAATTGGATTAACCAATTCAGCTCAAGCAGTTCCAGAATTTGGTGCAATAGCAGCAGTCATTCTTGCAGTAGCAATTGTTTCAATAATTGCAGTATCAGCAAAATCAAGACTTAGCTTTATGCCAAGAATCTAGACAAGACTTTTTTTCCTTTTATTTTTATTTTTTTTCTAGTACAATTGTAGTATGTACCAATTTGTATAATAATAAAAATTGTAAAAACAAAATGATAGATAGTCCCTTAACGTGTCATAACATGAACTTCATCGTCTAACTAGAATTCTGTCTATCAGTTTTTTTTATTTTCGACGAATCATAGCAATTACGGCTAAGATTACACCAGCTGCACCAAGACATAAACCGAAAACACCAAAGTTGTAGGCATTTTGTATGTCTATACCACCTGCAGTTAAACTGACTTCACCAACATTTGATTTTAGATTAGACACATCTTTTTGCAATGAAGATAATGCATTTTTTACTGCACCAATTTCACCGGCAGAAGATGAGCCACTAACTGGCGGAAATGCAATGACTGATTGACTTTCAACATCCTCAATAGGAATTACAACATCAACTGTTAACCCGTTTAGTTCACCTACTAATTTTACAGACATTGAACCTGTTTTGGTAGGTAGAATTTTTGCATAATAATGTCCAGGACGTGGATCGGAATTAATGTCAAGTGTTTTAGTTGCACCACCAGAAATTAGTGTTGCAGTCATGCTTTTGAAAGCACTATTTACTCCGGTTCTTAGCCCTTCTCTTTCTCCAGATTCTGCAACTTCAATTACAATTTTGTTAGGTAAATTAACAACTGGTGGTTCATCTCCCCAACCAGCCTCAATTTCATATTGTTCAATATGAATAGTCGTATGCGCAAATGCAGAAGACATACCAAAGCCAGAGATTAGAAGAAGGCTCAATAAGAAAAAAGATTTTTTCAACAATTATCATATCAATTCTTACATTATTATCTTTACTAAGATAGTACAAATTTCGAACAGGTATTTCTTTAAATTATAAGTATACAGATTTGATACAATTGAACAAAATTTGGATTCTTCCCGTGTTAATATTTTTTTTAGGATTTCCTTTAGCTAGTGCACATCCATTTTTGTTAGATTCAGAACCCGGACAAGGTCAAAATGCACCAGCA
>JABHJJ010000011.1 GCA_018691945.1 Candidatus Nitrosopelagicus sp.
AACAACTAAACCATCTTTAAAACACATCAATCTTTGAAAATCTCCATCACATTCAGGACATTTGACCTTAAACTCGAGTTTTTCTATTTTCAACTTGCTATATGATAAGTCTCCAAACCATGTAACAGTACATTTTCGCTTCTTAATCCCTGCATGAGATAACAAGTAGGCAATTGTTCCAACTGGATTATCACGAATACCGATATTCTTTACCAACCAACCATTTTTTTGAAATATTTCATCTGTTTTTGATACCCAACCTAATGCCAAATAATGAAAATGTGGCGATAGATACCATTTACCATCTCGTTGTCTAAAGGGGTGAACTATGTCAAGACCTCCTTGAATCCCTGCTCGTTTAGCCATCTTTCGAGCTTCTTTTCGTAATTCTTCAATTGGTTTATTCTGTAACCATCTAGGAGGCGAAACAACAACATGTTTGAGATATTTTAGATTCTTTTTTGAATGAGTTAATCTATCCATCATTCTTGCAGTAGAACGTTTAGCCCATCTATCAGAACATACAGGACAACTAGACCTAAAACAACATAACTGAAACGTTTGAGCTCTAATTCCTCCATCTGCATGACCTGTATGATTAAGACAACCACGCCAAGCCCATTTACCACAATCAGCATTTTGTTGTCCTGACTTTGGTAAATTCCAACCCTCCCATTCTAAATGATCAAAATTTGTTTTCTCATACCAATCAGAAAATTTACTTTGCGTGTTTGCAGGATACAAAATTAATTCCTCAATCCAAAAACGGTAATTGTTTCAATGCATCTCGGATAATTACTACATGCAACAACAACTAAATCATTATGCTTACTCAAAACTAATGAAAAATTATGTTCTCGTTTACTATGTTTAAAATAATTATAGTTATTAGATCCACTATGATTTAATAAATGAGTGAATCGTTTTGGGTTTGAGTTTGACTCGCCCTTAACATTCAAATTTTTAATTCCTCAATTAATGATAAACTGCATTCAATCAATTCTTTAGCAGAATGATTCTTTCTTTCTTGATAACATTGTTTACAAAAAATGGAAATCAAGATTGATCCCCTTTTAATTCATCTCTCATATCTAACAATTCAGCTATGATCATATCATAGGTGTATGATAGATTACCCAGTTGTTTCAATCTATCTCTAGTGTTGCTTTTGATTTTGATGGTCGTATCAAATATTTGCAGTTGTGACATGACAAAGTAAACAATGAAAACAATATAACTAACAGTCTCGTAAAAGATACCGATTGACACATTATAATGATAAAATATTAGAATTAACGCCTACATGGATTAGCACAAATCAATTAATTGAAAAAATGCATGGCAATAAAACACTAATTCTTGAAAATATCAAGACTCTTGAATCAGATGGTTATCTTGTTATGAAACAAGAAGGAAATAAGAAATTCTACAAAAGAGATGATAATGGCGATAGTGAATTAGGTTTTTTGAGTATTATTACAATGATGGAATGGAATCAAAATATAGAACTAGATAAAATTAAAGAATTAACCACAATAAGTTATGGAATATACGTTGTAAATGAAAATGGGTATGAACAATGGGAAAATGAATTAACAAATGATGGAAAAGAATTGCTAGACCACATACAAGATCAAGTTGATAGGGCTTACATGGTTATGGTTAGAATGAATTATCAAGCAAAGCTTAGATTGATAACTCAAAAGATTGCAGATGAAAGAACTAAACGATTACAACAACATATTGATAAAACTATGACAGCATTGACAAGCAAATATGATAATAAATTAATTAAAGAATATTTTCAAAATCATGTTACAAGATTAGAGTTTAAGATTTAATCCTCCAGGACTTTTTGTGACTAGATTTAAGACATTATTTTATTTTGTAATTCTAACATATTATTTTTAATCTCAAGTATGGTATTTTTTAGCACATCAATCTCATTATCCTTTTGATTTAATTCATTGATCTGCTCATCTTTCTTTTCAAGTTGTTTTAGTAATCTGAATTTATCTTCAATCATTAATTCAGGAATTGCTTTTTGATATTCATCAAAGAGTTGTTCTATTGCAGGTTTGAAGTATACGTTATCTAATGGAATTGTTGTTGAATGCCCCATCATTTTTTCAGCTAGATTGATGTTAACATTATGATTTGATTTGAGAATTGTATCAAATCTTTTTCTAAATCCATGACAAGATTGAATTTGGTATCTACCACGTTTCTTAATTTCATTTGAATTGTAATGTGCATATCTAGCCATTTGAGTTCTAATTGAAACCGTAAGAGCAGGTTTGTTACAACTATTTTTTGAAGGAATTATCCACGATTCAGGTGTTAGAATTTCGCCTGATTTAGTCCTAAATGCTAGGTATTGATCTAAAGATTCAACGGCTTCTTGATGAATGAAGGTAGTATATTCTGATTTATCATCATCATAGACTAGAATAGACCTACAACCATTAGGCATATCTTGAAGATGCTTAAGCTTCAATTCTGAAAAAGCCCCTATACGCATTCCACTAGCAGCCATAATGTGAATAACACATCTAAATTTTAGATTAGATCCAACAAGCATGAGCATATTTTGAATTTGTTCTGTTTGGTATGGCATATCGCCAGTTAGTTTCTTTTTTTCAGGCTTCATCTTACTTAGTTTAATCCAGTTTAGAGCAACAATATCATTCATGGCAAAAAATAATTTCAATGCTGAAAGCTTGCCGTTAATAGAACTTAATGAAAGACCTTGTTTTGTTTGTGACATAATAAAATTCTCAAGCATCTCTTGTAGTTTTTTGGACTCAATGCCAACGAGATGATCATAACTTTTGATGATAAAGTGATCTTTGAACTCATCTAGATAACCATGATAGGCTTCTAGAGTTTTTGATGATTTAATTGCAGAATCAAATAAAACAAGTGAGCGTTGATGCATTGAACTTTTACTAGATTTAGTGCTATTAACTAGCAGTCTTTTAGAGGATACCATCTACACACAGTAAACTAGATTTTTTAGTAAACTATTAGGTCACTTGAATTTCTTTTTGGCAAATTTTGAAAGACCTTGTTTTTTCAATTGATTAGATTCCTCCATGACAGAATCATGTTGATTAGATTTGTGAGTTTTTAATTTCTTTTGTAAATCTGGAAATTCATTTGCAAGTATTTTCATTGTGTATATTGCTGCATTTGC
>JABHJJ010000111.1 GCA_018691945.1 Candidatus Nitrosopelagicus sp.
GTTCAGTGTCAACTACTTCTGCTACAGTAAAACAATCATGAACTTCAGCAAAGTTAACATCTTTTGCAGTAATTCCGGCCATCTTGTATGCTGCTTCTGCTGCAATTTTTGTACTTGGAATAGTTGTTAATTTTTCACGTCCTTGTAATGCTGCTGGAGAACCACCACGTCCAGAACCAATTACTTTGACATAGTCTTTTGAATGTTCTTTAGCAAATTTTTCATTGCATAGAATAACAGAACTTGCTCCATCAGAAAATGGACAACAATCATATAATTTTAAAGGACTTGCAACTACTGCAGAGTTCATTACATCATCAATACTAATTTTTTTTCTTAAGTGTGCTTTAGGATTTAATATTCCATTTTCGTGATTCTTAACTGCAACACTTGCAAGATCTTCTTCGGTTGCATCAAATTCATGTAGATATGCACGTGCCATTGATGCAAACAAACCAGGGAATGATGCACCTGCTTGACCTTCATAAAAGAAATCAGAACAATAAGAAAAGTAGGTTGTTGTCCAGTCAGTACCTGTATGTGTAACTTTCTCAGTACCAGTAACTAGTACAGCATCATAAAATCCTGCTGCAACATTTGCAAATGCTTCTCTAAAAGAAACAGAACCACTTCCACATGCAGATTCAATAGATAATGAAGGACACTCAGAAATACCTAGATTACTCATAACCACAGGACCTAAATGAACTTGCTTATCTGCTACACCAAATACATTAGATATGTAACCTGCTTGGATTTCTTTAGGCTCAATACCAGCACTTTCAATTGCACCAACAGATGCTTGTAGTGTAATATCAGAGATACTATCATCAAGTTTACCATATTTTGTACTACCTCCACCTAAAACACAAACACTTTCTCTTTCCACAAAAATTTGCTGACCTAGTCCCTATAAAAATTGATCAAGTAATTTCATTAACTTAAAACATTTCTAAGAGATATGAGAAAAAAGATCCAAGTTTCTGTTACAAAATCTGAAAAACGAAATGTAACAAAATCAACTAAAAAGATTGTGGACAATTTTAAGACAGAGATTGATCAATACTATGATGAAAATGGGTTTGTTTCATTTTCTGTAAAGAGTAAAAAATACATAATTTTAGGAACAAATTCACCAAAAGAAGGAATTTGTGAATGTCCAGAGTGTCATGTAGGACAACTATCAGTCATAAAATCAAATACAACAAAGAAACGATTCATAGGATGTACAAATTATCAGAACGGCTGTAAAGCATCAGCTCCATTATTACAAAAAGCCATGCTAAAAGTTCTAAAAACTAGATGTCAAGAATGTAATTGGCCAACTGTGATTTTTAGATATTCAAGGAAACAAGAGTGGAGAAGACAGTGTGCAAACATGAAATGTAAAACTAGATCTTAAAATCAGAGTAGATGTCTGTTCGTCTATTCTTTAGTAAAGGTAATTTTTTTCTAACTTCATGAACTTTATCCAAAGAGATGTTAACGTAGCCAATTCCTTGTCGCTTTTTCATATCTAGTAAGATACGACCATAAGGATCAATTGCTAAACTTCGTCCAGAATATACATGACCTAGATGATCAGGGGCTATCACATAACAACCATTTTCAATTGCACGTGATTTGTTTAATGTTAACCAATGTTCCTCTTTCATAGGACCATTTACCCATGCAGAAGGTACAACTAGAATTTCAGTACCAGATGAAGCTAACGTTCTTGACATTTCAGGGAATCGTAAATCATAACAAATGAGCATTCCCATTTTCCCAACAGAGGTTTTTGTTGGAAGTGGTATTACTGAACCTGATGACATCTTATCAGATTCTTTGAAACCTAAAGCATCGTAAAGATGAATTTTTCTGTATTTTCCAGTTATCTCCCCTTTTTTGTTTATGATGAATGAAGTGTCATATACACGATCCTTTTTTCTGCTCTTTTCATACATTGTACCTACTATACCAATTGAATTATCCTTTGCAGATTCTGCAACAGCAGATACAAAGTCTCCATTAATTGTTTCAGCTTCTTGTGCAACCTGTTTTGCTGTTTGTTTTGATGGAGTGTAAAACATCATGTATTCAGGAAAAGTACACATATCTGCACCATTTTTTGCGGCTTGTTTTATGTAATCTAGAATTTTTGGGAGATTTTTTTTCTTCTCAGTTGATGCTTTGAATTGTACAATTGCAATCTTTGACATGATTAATCTAAAAATTATGAAAATAAAAAGATACCACACATTGAGAGCTACA
>JABHJJ010000112.1 GCA_018691945.1 Candidatus Nitrosopelagicus sp.
ATTAGCGCACCTCTATCATGACCATCTAAGCCTAATTTTGCAACTAGAATTTTAACACGTCGTGATTGTACCTTTTGTTTCATGAACTAATTTGCAAAAAATGGCTTTAAAATCTTTCTTTACATCTAAGATTTTTAATCAAGGAATGAGACAGTTTTGTATGGCAATGCTTCCAGATTTAAAAAAAGCAAAGCGAGGTGCAATTGCAAAGGCCATATCTATAATGGAAAATGATCCAAAAGAGGCAAGAAAATTAGTAAAAAAAATCTACAAGGCCTCTGGCAAGGCAATCGTAATAGGAATTACAGGACCTGCAGGTTCTGGAAAATCATCTCTAATTAACAAATTATCCATGGAGCTGAAAAAATTAAAACTAAAACCTGCAATATTGGCAGTAGACCCTACTAGTCATGTTACAGGCGGTGCCATCTTAGGTGATCGAGTTAGAATGTCGGAATCAACTGATACTGGAACATACATTCGAAGTATTGCATCACGTGGTGCAACAGGTGCCATCGCACATTCCGTTAGAAACAGTTTACGTATTCTAGAATATGCAGGATTTAATCCAATCATAATCGAAAGTGTTGGAGCAGGACAAACAGAAGTTGAAATTTCAAAGATTGCAGACATTACAGTTGTCACATTTAATCCTCATACAGGAGATAGCATTCAAACAATAAAAGCCGGAATTACAGAAATTGGTGATATCTATTTGGTAAACAAAAGTGACTTGGATGGTGCAACACAACTATTTCAGGCATTACGAGATTTCATTGGAACTGGAGAAGAAGAGGCTGTAATTCTCAAAACATCTGTAAAGAAAAACAAGGGAATCAAAGAGTTAGCTTCAAAACTAAAGGAATTGATGAAACAAAAAATAAATGATAAGAAGAGTTCAGAGAAATCTCGTGTAGAATCTGAATTGGAAGATATTATTTTAAATAACGTTAGACAGGAAATTTCAACAATGATTGGTAAAAGCAAGTCATTTTCATCTTATTTGAAGAAAGTTCAAGAAAAAAAGATGGACCCATTTGAGGCAGCAGACAAGCTGACAAAAAATTTCATAAAGTGATCATACATGGTAGCAAAAAAGAAAACAAAACCCGCAGAAAAAAAATATGTAACAGATTCTAGTATTCCAATTAAGCCATTTTATGTAAAATCGACAAAAAAGCAAACAAAAGAGGTTCCCGGCAAGTTTCCATATACTAGAGGCATTCATCAGGGGATGTATAGAGACAGATTTTGGACTATGCGTCAATATGCCGGATTTGGTGATGCTGCACAAAGTAACAAACGATACAAGTTCATGCTAGACAAGGGGCAGACCGGAATCTCAATGGCATTTGATTTGCCAACACAGATTGGTCATGACCCAGATGCACCGCAAGCAGAAGGAGAAGTAGGAAAGGTAGGTGTATCAATTTCATCACTAAAAGACATGCAGACCGTATTTGATGGAATTGAATTAGGTAAGGTTTCCACATCAATGACAATTAATGCAACGGCATCTACACTACTTGCATACTATATCGCGGTAGGACAAGCACAAGGGTTCTCAAGTAAACAGTTGCGGGGAACTACACAAAATGACATCCTCAAAGAATACATTGCAAGAAACACATACATCTATCCACCAGAGCCATCAATGCGTATAATTGGTGACATGATTGGATATTGTGCTACAGAGGTTCCTCAATGGTATCCTGTCTCCATATCTGGCTATCACATTAGAGAGGCAGGATCAAATGCGGTACAAGAAATTGCATTTACCATTGCAAACGCCATTGAATACATTGAGACATGTATCGAACAAGGATTAAAAATTGACGAATTTGCTCCAAGATTATCATTTTTCTTCTGCTGTACTATTGAGTTCTTTGAAGAAATCGCAAAGTTTAGAGTTGCAAGAAAGGTTTACGCGAAAATCCTAAAAGAAAGATTTCATGCTAAAAATGAAAAATCATTACAATTAAAATTCCATACTCAAACAAGTGGTGAATCATTAACCGCACAGCAACCCGACAACAACATTGTTCGTGTTGCAATGCAAACAATGGCCGCCGTATTAGGTGGAACACAATCACTTCATACCAATTCAAGAGATGAAGCACTTGCATTACCAACTGAAGAGTCTGCAAAAATTGCACTTAGAACACAACAAATTGTTGCATCGGAATCAGGCATTACAAAAACAGTAGATCCAATGGCTGGCTCTCATTATCTAGAAGAACTATGTGATGAGATTGAAGAGCAGACATGGGTGTATCTCAAAAAGATTGACAAGATGGGAGGTTCACTAAAAGCAATCGAAAAAGGTTTCTTCCAAGCAGAGATTAGACAAAATGCATATCGCATAAAAAAAGAGGTTGATGATTCTTCACGAGTTTTAGTTGGTGTCAACAAGTTTGTAGATGAGGTTGAGGCAAAACAAAAACTATTACGAATTGATGATTCACTAGGAGCAAAACAAGAAAAGGCAATCAAGGCGTTACGAAAATCACGTGATAATAAAAAAACCAATACCGCGCTATCAAAATTACAAGCAGCGGCAGAGACAGACAAAAATTTAATGCCATTCATATTAAATTCTGTGAAAACATATGCTACTACCGGTGAAATTAG
>JABHJJ010000113.1 GCA_018691945.1 Candidatus Nitrosopelagicus sp.
GAAACACCAGAAGAACTTGTGAGTCCGATCCTTGAAGCACTAAGAGTTTCTGCCACATCTGGTAAAGTTGTCAGAGGTACAAATGAGGCAACAAAAGCCATTGAACGTGGAATTAGCAAATTAATCATTATTGCAGAAGATGTTGAACCTCCAGAGGTTGTAGCCCATCTTCCACTAATTTGTGAAGAACAAAAAGCAGCTTATGCATTTGTTCCAAGTAAACAAGAACTAGGAAAAGCTCTTGGAATTGATGTTACATCAGCTGCCGCTGCTATATTAGATTCAGGAGATGCATCACATATTGTTGATGAAGTAGTTGCATCACTAGCTAAACTAAAAGGTGGCTCGACTGAACAATGAGTCAAACAGAATCTGATCAGTTAAGTCCTGCAGATATAATTCAAATTGTTGGTAGAACTGGTATTGCAGGAGAAGTTATTCAAGTTAGAGTTAAAGTTCGTGAAGGTAAAGACAAAGGTCGTGTTCTCACTAGAAATGTAAAAGGTTCACCTAGAGTTGGAGAAGTTTTAATCTTACGTGAAACTGAACGTGAGGCAAAGAAATTACATTAGTGATTAATTATGAGTCTATTAGTAAAACCATGTAGCTTTTGTGACCGACCTGTAGCAAAAGGTACTGGAACAATGAATGTAAAGAATGATGGAACTGTAAGATGGTTCTGTTCTGCAAAATGCAAAAAAAATGCAATTGATCTAAAAAGAGATCCTAGAAAATTCAAATGGACAAAGAAATTCGTTAAAGGCGGAATTAAAGTCAAGAAGTAAATTGTCTGAACAAACATTATTTATTGTAAAACCTGACGGTGTCCAAAGAAAATTAGTTGGAGAAATAATTTCGAGGTTTGAGAAAAAAGGATTTACAATTTTAAAACTTAAAATGTTTACATTTACTAAAGAATTAGCAACTGAATTTTATTCAGTTCATAAAGATAAACCATTTTTTGATGAACTACTAGAGTATATCACATCAGGTCCAGTTGTCGTCACTGTTGTAGACGGTAACAATGCTGTTGCTACAACAAGACAGATGGTTGGTGCAACAAAATCCTTTGAAGCTGAACCTGGTTCAATCAGAGGTGATTTTGGTTTAGGCTTCACTGAAAATATTATTCATGCATCTGATTCAACAGAAAGCTTTGATAAAGAAGTAAATGTGGTATTCAAGTGATTCACATTGCGTATCAGACAACCCATTGTGGCTGTATTAGGTCACGTTGATTCAGGAAAAACATCCCTTTTAGATAAAATTCGTGGAACTGGTGTACAAGGTAGAGAAGCTGGTGGCATAACTCAACATATTGGAGCGAGCTTCTTACCTGATGAAACTATTCAAAAATTATGTGGTTCACTTTATGAAAAATTAGGAAAAGCAGAAACTAAAATTCCTGGAATTTTGGTAATTGATACACCTGGACATGAAGTATTCACAAATCTTCGAGCTAGAGGTGGTTCTGCTGCAGATATTGCAATTTTAGTTGTCGATATTAATCGGGGGTTTCAACCTCAAACTAATGAAAGTCTAAAAATTCTTGAAAGCCGAAAAGTACCTTTTGTGGTTGCATTAAACAAAGTGGATATGATATCTGGTTGGCAAGCAACAGATGATGCTTACATATCTCAAGCAATAAAAAAACAATCTCCATCTATTCAGACAAATATTGATGAACAAATCTATAACGTTGTTGGAGCATTATCTATACTGGGATATCAATCTGAAGCATTTTACAGAGTACAGGATTTCAAAAAAGAGATATCTATTGTCCCTGTAAGTGCTAGATCTGGAGTTGGTATTCCTGAATTGCTTGCGGTATTGGTTGGGTTAACACAACAATTCCTAGGTAAAAAATTAGAACAAGAGGAGAAACAAACACGTGGAATAATTTTAGAAGTAAATGATGAGGTAGGATTAGGTCCTACTGCAAATATGATCCTAATTGATGGTCATCTTAAGAAGGATGACAATGTTGTTGTTGCAAAGAGAGATTCTGTAATAATTACAAAACCAAAAGCTCTCTTACTACCAAAACCTCTAGATGAAATGCGTGATCCACGAGATAAATTCAAACCAATAGATGAAGTACAAGCAGCAGCAGGAATAAAAATTGCATCACCTGATTTAGAAGGAGTTCTTCCAGGAACTACTGTTTATGCATCCTCAAACCCAGAAGATACAGAAGAATTCAAAAGAACACTTGAATCTGAAATGGAATCTGTTTTTATTGATACTGAAACAACGGGTGTAATTCTAAAATGTGATACTATTGGTTCACTTGAAGCAATTACTGAAATGCTTAGACGACAACAAGTTCCTATATCCAAAGCTGACATCGGACCTGTTACTCGTAGAGATGTAATGCAAGCAAAAGCTATCAAAGATAAAGATCGTCATCTCGGTGTTATCTTAGCATTTAATGTAAAAGTATTTGATGATGCAAAAATTGAATGTGATGAAAGTCACATAAGAGTATTTGAAGACAAAGTCATTTACAGTTTAATTGATACTTACTCTCAATGGGTTGATGATGATAAATCTGATCTTGAAAATTCAATTTTTAAAGAATTTACTCCAATATGCAAATTTACATTTCTAAAAGGCTATACATTTCGTAACAACAATCCTGCAGTATTTGGTATACGTGTAGATGTTGGTACACTTAGACAAAAAACTTCGTTTACAAATAAAACTGGTAAAAAAATTGGAAATATTCATTCTCTTGAAGCTGATGGTAAAACTGTCAAAGAAGTCAAGATGGATGAAGAAGTTGCGTGTTCTGTACAAAATGTTACAATTGGACGGCAAATAAATGAAGAAGATGTATTTTATACTCTACCTACTCCATCTGAAGCAAAACAACTTTTGAAAAAATATGCTCACAAACTTACTTCTGAAGAATTACAAACACTCAATGAAATTGTTCGTATACAACGAGAAACTAATCCAGTTTATGGTTATTGATTATCTATAAATTTTTTACAAATCATATGTATGCCTGGTTCTCCTACTGCTCCAACCATTGTATTTACAACTTCGGCATTTTTGAACATGATGAATGTTGGAATTGATTGAACTCCATATTTCATTGCAATATCTTGTGCATCATCTACATTCACTCTTGCAAATCTGATCTGCTTGTATTTTTTTGCCATTCTGGTGAATATTGGATGCATTGATTTACAAGGTCCACACCATTCTGCCCAAAAATCTACTAAAAGTAAATTATTATTTCTAATCTCTTGATTAAAATTTTGAGATGTTAATTCAATAACTGGCATCTCATTTACAATATTGTTAAGATCTTGTTGTTGTAATAAATCCTCTAATTGTTTTTTCTTTATTTTCTCAATTTCTGCATCTTCCATAATCTTCTCTTTAAATTACAATATTTATTGTATTACAAATCAAGTAAATATTTCATTATGACTTTATCATCTTGTTTAATCTCCATCTCGTGAAATGTAGGAGATTTTATTTCAACCTTGAAATCATGTTTTCTCAAATCTATTGCTTCTCCAAAAATTTCTGCATCAATTTGGTAATTACCATTTTTTGTAATTTCTAATAGAATTCTTTTTCCGGCAAATCCATCTGTAATAGTAAGGATTATCATTTCTTCAAGCCAATTATACAACAAATATTTCAAATCTTTTCCTTTCACTATCAACTTTTTACTATTATTTTCATCAACCTTAGAAATATCTAGAATTGTCTCAATAACTGAAATTCCTGCTATTTCAAATGCTTCTTTCAAATTATCTGCAGTAACCTCAATTATTGCATCAGTTGCATGCTCTAATGTTTTGTAACTCATTTCATATCCATGATATTCTGTTATTAATTAGTTACAACTCCCACAGCAAAGTCTAAATTCGTTGTTTCATTTTTTTTTGTAAATGGATCTACCTAGAGGAATGAAAGATTTTGAAAATTCTGAAATTCAAAAAATTGAATACATCAGAGAAAAATTCCTTTCAACCTCTGAGATATTTGGATTTGAATTAATGGAGCCTTCTTCAATTGAATTAATGTCTGTTATTGAAGCAAAGAGTGGGCCTGCAATTCGTGATGATGTCTATTTTTTTAATGATAAAGGTGACAGAGAAGTTTCATTAAGGTTTGATTTTACAGTTGGTCTAACACGATATGTGACTGGACAAAAATCAATGAAGCTTCCAGCAAAAATTTCTGCATTTGGTGGTGTATGGAGATATGATGAACCACAAAAAGGAAGATACAGATTCTTTCATCAATGGGATATTGAAATATTTGGAAAACAAAATACTGAAACTGATGCAGAAATCATTGAATTCACATCAAAATTTTTCTCAAATCTTGGTCTTGAGAATACAATTCTAAGCATTTCTCATCGAAAAATTGTCCAATCATACATTTCATCTGTCTTTGAATCTGATAAACCTGAACTTATTTCAGATATTCTTCGTGCAATTGATAAAATACAGAAAAAATCAAAACAAGAAATTTTCTCCGAGTATGAGAAAAAAGGATATGCTAAAGAAAAATTAGAAAAAATCATAGAATTCTCTAAACTAAAAGGCAGTCCTGAAGAAATATCTAAAATTTTAGATGTAACTCAATTTGAGAATTGGTCTGAATTAATAATACTGTTTGAATCTCTAAAAAATCGTAATGTAAATAATATTCAAATTGATTTTGGAATTGTTAGAGGTCTTGATTATTATTCTGGTGTAGTCTTTGAAGCATTCGATAAAACTTTTGATATAGGTGCTTTAGTTGGTGGTGGAAGATATGATAATCTGCCATCTGTCTTTGGTAGAGATGATCTTGGTGCAACTGGTGTTGCAGGTGGTGTTGAACGTATTATATTGGCATTAGAAAACCAAAAATCATCATTCACAGAGCAAAAAAATCGTGTTTCTATTTTATATGTTAATGAAGAAATGAAATCAATTGCTATTAAAATTACATCTTTGTTGAGAGAAAATTCTATACCAACTGATATTGATCTTTCTGGTAGAGCACTTAAAAAACAAATGGAACACTCCACTAATTCAAAATTTGTTATCATTGTAGGTCCTGATGAATATTCAAAAAATATGGTTGTCGTAAGAAATATGTCTGATAGAAAAGAAAATCAAGTTTTGATACCTGAATTGTTAAAACACATCAAAAATCTTTTAATGTAAAAATGCTCTAGTGAGCATCATTATCTCTGGTCCATTTGTTAATGACCCAACCACTACTGAATTCTTATTTGCTAATATTCCGGATGAAACAAATGGTATCCCTCCATTAATTGTTGCAGCTTCAATATTTCCTCCTAGTAAATTATTAATGGTTTTCATATCCTCTTCGTCAGTTTCTGGATGAACTACTGTTCCTTTTTCTGATGTAGCCATAACTGCACCTATCTGTTGAAATCCTGCAATTTTGAATTGCATCACTTCTATATCCAACGTGTCTTGTATTTTCTGCAAATCTTCTTTTGGTATTAGGGGTGAAACAATTCCCCCTTTATCATTAACACTCATCATATTTCCAAGTGCATTATTTTTTACATCTAGAATCTCTACATTGAGATCTGTATTATCCTTAATGTGGTTAAATTCTCCTTCTGAACATGTACTTGGTAACAGTATGCCATGATTATTTACTACCATCAAAATTCCTAATACTCTTGCATTTGCAACTGATATCTCTAATGATTTTACTTCTAAATATTCAGATAATTTTTCTGATTTTCCATCTGAAAACCCTCTTGGTAAAAATACAAATTCATCATTCACTGTACTATAGATCCCTATATTTGGACCACTGTAAATGTCGTATTTGATTATGTCCATGTTGTGAATTATTCTGAAAAGATATGAACGTAGGTATTTTCAAATAAAAACGGTGTTATATCTTCAAAATTATCTACCGATCATTGTTTAGTCAGTACTAATTTTGTCTAGATTTAAATAATATTCAAATGAGGTTGGATTATGCCAATTAATGAAGACTTTTGTCATGGCGACAAAAAACCAATCGGTAAAATTATCGATGGTCCATCTGGTAACTTCCATTGGGTTTGGCCATCACAAGTAGGTGAAGGACAAAACGAATGGGATGCATCCAAGGATGAGAAAGTTCTAGCCGATTACGCAAAACACGGCGAAGAAATGGTTAAACTTGGAATCACTGGTACTATGGTGGCAAATGATTGGGATGTTTGTGTAGCAGACGGTGCTTGTATCGAAGCATGTCCAGTACAAATTTTCCAATGGTATAGAACTGACAAGGACATATCCGGCATAGATGCAGTTAATGATAAAACTGAATGGAAAGGTGAAGGCACAACTGAAAAAGAAGAACGCCTTGATTACACCGACAAAGCAGATGCTATCAGAGAACATGATTGCATTTATTGTATGGCATGTGTTTCAGTTTGTCCTCCACAAGCAGTTCTCGTTGATCAAGCCAATATGGAACCTCACGAGAAAGCAGCTGGAACTTTTGTCAAAATGGAATCTGGTTCAGAAAACCCACACGCACACGATTAGAAATAATCGTAGCATTCTTTCTTTTTCATTTTATACTGAACAAATTTTAAGCAGTATTTTACATCACTTCTTGCCGAGGTCGCCTAGCCTGGTAGGGCGCGGGCCTTGAAAGCCTGTGTTCGCAAGAACGCGGGGGTTCAAATCCCTCTCTCGGCGTTTATTTTTAATTAAATTTTGAAATTTATATCACATCAAACTTCTAATTATTCATGGGTGATGGAATTGGAGGACCAGTTGTTAGATGTATTTCTGGAAATGCATTTGAATTAGATGTGACTCATTATAGAAAAGACAATCAGGAACAATACGGCAGAATTGAAAAAATTCTAATTTCAAAAATTGATAATCCTGAGAATCCTGAGTATAAAGAAACAACTCAAGAAGATCTTGAACGCGCATTAAAAGGCAAATTTGTATCTTGTAATGTTCAGTATAGAGATGAAAATACTGATGCATTAGTTTGTAATGTATTTGTCCAAAAACCACCAGAGGGTTTTTAAAAATTATTTAGAAAATTTTCCTAATTCTGCAAGCATTGCTGATAATTGAATCTCTGGGTTTGAACCAACTAAAATTCTATAATCATATTTTGCTATAATTTGTGATAATTCTTCTAAATTATCAAATTTGGCGGAAAATAATGCTTGATTGATATATTTGAGAAAGTCTGATTCTGACATTCCATAAACCTTTACTAATTCAATCATTTTATTTCTGGAATCTTGAATATTTCCAGAAACAGCTAATTTCAAAACCTCTTCTACATCATTTATTTTTGTTAATCCTGCAGCAGCCTTTACACTATCTTGAGTAATATCTCCCATACTTGCAGCAGTTTGAAGTAAATTGATTGCATGTCGTAGATCTCCTTCTGCATATTCGGCAATCTCTTTTAGACCTTTTTCATCAGCTTTACCATTCTCTTTTTTAAGAACAACTTTTAGTTGTGCAGTAATCTCTTTCTCATCAATTTGTGAGAACTTGAAAACTGCACATCTACTCTGAATTGGATTGATAATCTTTGAGATATTATTTGCAATCAAAATAAATCTACAAAATTTTGCTGTATCTTCTATAATTCTTCTAAGTGCTGTCTGAGCATCTGAAGTCATCTCATCAGCCTCATCTAAAATTATTATCTTAAATGGAATTTCTGTATCCAATCCTGCAAATCTCGAGAACTTTTTTACACGTTCTCTCACCATGCCAATTCCTCTTTCATCAGATGCATTAAGCTCTAATGTGTAGTCTTTCCATCTATCTCCCAAAATTTCCTGAGAAATACATATTGCCATAGTAGTTTTTCCAACACCTGCAGATCCTGAAAATAGTAAATGTGGCATTTCTTGTTGATTTTTGAGTAGTGCCTGAAGACTACCCTTGATGTCTTTTTGATTCACCACTTCTGAAATTTTCTTTGGTCTATACTTCTCAACCCACATAATATCTGAAATTGTCATGTTGCAAACTGCTCTTTGTTATTAATAAATGCCTAGAAGGATCAATTGATCAAAGCTAATTGTTGAGAAATTTGATCGATCGCTGTCCATAAATCCCTGAAAGGTGTTTGATCAATATTGGAAATAGAAGATGTAGTCAAAGTTCATTCGATAGGATATGGTTTGGAAGACGTTAAAGTTGAATTCAAACATGACCTCAAAATGGATGTATCTGGAGTACAGATAGAGGGAAAGGAAAACGAAATGATGAATATTCCTAGATGGGTTGCTAATATTTTAGAATCTGAAAAGCATGTAATTGTTCATGAACAAGATATGGTTAAGGAATTAAAACAAGCAAAGGTAAAAGAAGATGTACAAGATGAAGATTCACTTGCAACATTAGACAAGCATTTCTACATTAAACTTAACGCATACATGAAAAAACTTGAAAGTACTGACTTTGATAAAGTAGAAAGTATGTTAAATCAATTGGTAAGAATTAGACAGGGCAAGATAGTTAGATTAGCTGACTCTTCAAAACTCACTTCTGACCTTTTGTCAAAACTTAGTGTAGAAGAAGAAGTATATTACAATCAAATACATGATGCTAGTCTTGCATTTAAAAAACAAATCTTGGGTGAAAAGAAATGACACTTGAAACACAAACTGAATCTGCACTATCTGGATATGTTAAAGAATTTTTACTAGAGTTTAAAGATGAAAAAGGAAATTTTCGATATGTTGATAATATTGACAATATGATGCCATCAAAATCTAAATTCATTAATGTTGATTACAATGATCTAGTCTTACATCCTGACATTGAATCTGTATTTAACGAAAGTCCTGATTCAATTCTAGAAGCATTTTCAAGAGCAATCAAAGAAATTTTACAAGAACGTTTTCCAAAATATGCAAAAAAGATTGAACATGAAATAAGAGCACGAATTGCAAATTATCCTGTTCAACGAAGTCTACGTCAAATTAACGCAGAAGTTATTGGAAAAATAACTAGTGTTTCTGGAATGGTGTTAAGAGCATCAGAAGTAAAACCTCTTGCAAAAGAATTGGTCTTTGTTTGTCCGGAAGGTCATAGAACTGATGTAATTCTTGGACACGGTTTATCTTTAACATCTCCTGTACAGTGTTCTAATCCTAAATGTAATCATAGAGAACTTGGAGTTGAGCCTGAATCTAGTCGTTTCATTGATGTGCAATTTGTACGTCTACAAGAATTACCCGAAGATCTACCTCCTGGACAGTTACCTCACTATCTTGATGTAACTGTTAAACAAGATTTAGTGGATAATGCAAGACCTGGTGATAGGGTAGTTCTTACTGGAATAGTAAGAATTGAACAAGAAAAAATGAGTGGTGTTTCAAAAGCAAGCAGTCCTTTGTACAGATTAAGATTGGATGGAAATAATGTAGAATTTTTAGGAAGTAAAAAAGATAAATCATCTAGAAAAATACAGCGAGAGGAAATTTCTCAAGAAGATGAAAAAATGATCAAATCATTATCAAAAAGTCCTGATTTGTATCAACAATTGATTGACTCGTATGCTCCACACATTACTGGGCATGAAGTTGTCAAAGAATCAATATTACTTTTGATGGCAGGCTCTACCCAAAGGGAATTACAAGATGGAAGTAAGATTAGAGGTGATATCAACATATTCTTAGTTGGTGATCCTGGTACTGCAAAAAGTGAGATGTTAAAATTCTGTGTCAGAGTTGCCCCTCGCGGTTTGTATACTTCTGGAAGAGGTTCTACCGCTGCTGGTTTAACTGCTGCAGTTGTTAGAGACACAAATGGAATTTTCATGTTAGAAGCAGGTGCAACAGTACTAGGTGATCAGGGTTTAGTTTGTATTGACGAATTTGATAAGATGAAGGCTGAAGATAGAAGTGCACTACATGAAGTTATGGAGCAGCAAACAGCTAGTATTTCTAAAGGAGGAATTGTTGCAACATTAAATGCACGAACATCTATTCTTGCAGCTGCAAACCCAATGTATGGGAAATATGATCCTTTCAAAAACATTACAGAAAATGTAAATCTCCCAGTACCACTTTTGACTCGTTTTGATCTAATTCATGTTATTCGTGATAAACCTTCAAAGGAAAAGGATACGAAAATAGCTCAACACATTATCAACCTTCACACTCCTAAGGGAATTGATCAAAAATCATTAATTGATTCAGAAACACTAACGAAATATCTTAGTTATGTGAAACGAATTGATCCTAAACTTACCAAAGAGGCTGAACAAAAAATACTTGATTATTATATGA
>JABHJJ010000114.1 GCA_018691945.1 Candidatus Nitrosopelagicus sp.
CCATTGAATATGGTAATAATTCAATTACTTCAGACTCAGATTTACGTTCGGATATTAATTTCCGTATTTCATTATTTTTTTCTGAATCATATTTTGATGAAAAATTTAGTAGATAATCAAGAGCCTCTTCATAATTGCCTTTGATGATTGATTTACCAACTAGATGTGTTATTTGTCGTTTTGAGCCGAATCTTTGATAGCCAAAAAAATTGAGAATTTTTTCATCATCAGTAAATGACGGCAATGATTCATTCAAATCTGATACTTTGATTTCAAAAATATTTCCTAGCATATCTTTTTTTGATATTGGTTTTTTCACAAACCCAATTCTTTTAGCAGAATATTTTTTTCCTTCAATTTCTGCTAGTGAATCTAATTTTTTGTATGTGTATACGTATTGTTCTGTTTGTGCATGAGCATCTTTCAAGCCAAGAGCCTTTAAAACAAGTCCATATCTTTTCTCAATGTTAATTAGTGCATGATTGGTATCGATCCCAGATTTTTTTAATAAGTAAACAGCATGTCCGTCTAAATTATCAAATGAATCAATGGCTTTTTCAGATAGAACTTCCTTTACCAAGAAATCATTTTCGTTTTGTTTGATTTTTCCAGAAACAGATGAAGATTTTGTAGTATAAACAGAGATTCCAATCTCGTTATCAATTTGTGGAATCACGGTTCAATGGTTACATCAATGTATTTTGAAATATTCACTTCTGAATTAAAAACTCCTAGGAGTAATTTGTAATCTCCAGATAATGCAATTTCACTTGCCGATACAGATACAATGATTTCAGTTGGGTCATTTAGAGTATGTGAGACTATAAGATCAGATGATTTAGTAGCGGTAGATGCGGTGTGAGCAGAATTGAAATTAATGTCCGTTACATTTGATAAATAAGTTACACTCAGAAAGACAGTTTTAGTTTCACCTTTTTTAAGAGTGATTGAATTAGTATCAGTTTTTACTGAAAATGGAAGAGGTTTTTTGGTGTCAATAACGCCAATTTTATTTTCTGCCCATTCAGTAAACCAAATGCTATCATCAGTGACATCAAAACCAAAAATTTGTGCAACACCACAATTGGAATTAGACTTATCTTCACAGTCAGCCCAATTAGGATTCTTAGATGGAACCATGTATTCTACAAGTTGTTCATTAACAATATCAAAAACTGCAAGTTGATTTGAGGTTTGTTCATTAAAAAAGAGGTTTCCATTCATGTCTGTTTGAGACCAGTAAGGTCTAGAAATTGGAGATTTTATTATTCCAGTTGCATTTCCGAAGGTGGATTTTTGAGGAACCGAAGTGACAAATTTTGTAAATTCTTGATCAGTAGGATCAAATTTGAAAAAGAAACTACTAGAAGTATCTACAATCCAGACATTATCATTTTCATCTATAGACAATCCATTCGCAGTATTAAGATCCTGTGGGAAATCATAGACCTCAAAATAATTTTCTAGAGAGATGTCCATTCCAGTACTTGCCAGATATGAGTCTTGTTTGTATTTTTCAATGTTAAATTTTAATAGCAGTCCAGTAAGTTCTGGAACCCAGTTAGTATACCACAAATTATTTTCTGAGTCAACTGCAAAATCACCTGTAAATGAATTCGGAATTGGTGCTACAATACTAGAGTATGTAATTTCATCAGTGTTTTGTGATAAATCGAAGAATGTAATTTTATGTCCAGTAAAATCATTTACTATAATATTTGAACCACTGATAGCAAGTTTTTGTGGTAACGAGCCTTCCTCAGAAGCAGGATATTGTATTGGAGTATATTCTTCATTGATGGTGTCAAAACGCCAAATACTATCAAAACTTCCATCAGTATACCACATAGCACCATCTGATGAATAATCCATGCCCCAAGACATTGTTCTTGAACCTTCAGGCCATATGGAATTTTCAAATTCAGTGAATTGTTCGGATATAGGATCAAATTTTGCGATTTGTCCAACATTTGATTCAACGAACCAAACATTTCCATCAGGAGCAACTTTGATTGCAAGCGGTTGAGTACATACAGTTGGAATCTCAAATTCTTTTACATAAGATGTAGACTTTGGATCACCGATTCCACAAAAAGTATCACGTTGATCATCAGGGAAATTATCCATAGGAGTATTTGTAATTGTAAATCCCTGCTCCTCCATAGCTAGTTCTTCTGGAGTCATTGTTGGAGGTGGTGGTGGAAGTGCAAACATTACAGTAGATGTCAATAGAATACCACCCAAAAATGCGAATGCAAGTATTCCCTTTGTCTTTTGCTTCATAATTTTTCAAACTTAGAGCTTGTTATATCTCATTCTTAGAGTAATGATAAATCTCCAGTAACTTTGTCTATCAAGTTTTCAGGAGCAGGTCCAACAGATATACAAGTTGTTGTTCCAGGTGCAATTTGCGTATGGCCTGCATCTGTAACTTCAGACCATGGAAGACCTAGTTCTATTGCACCCATTTTGACTTCGTCTAATTCTTTTATACCTGCAACTTTGACAACAACTTTTTCTTGTCCTACCCACCAGATCTGGAACCACTCAGGATGAGATTTTCGAACATGTTCTGCGCCTAGAACACATGCATGACCTACTTGTGCTGCAATTTTACCTTTTCCCATTCCAAGATCAGTTCGAACTGCAATAACTTGTTTGATATCACCCATACAAAATAATTATTCAAGTTGATGATAAACGTTACAATTCAAATACCAAAAAAGTTTCTAGATATGCATGTATGATGCAGTTGTTGCAGGAGGAAGTATTTCAGGACTTCTAGCTGCTAGAGAGATTGCAAAAAATGGTCATTCAGTTTTGGTTTTAGAAGAAGGGTTTGAGGTTGGAAGTCCAGAACATTGTGGAGGATTAGTTAGTAAAAATGCATTAAAAGAATTAGGTATAGAACCATCACAAAAAACATTTGATAGTGAAATAGAATGTGCAAAGATTTTCTCTCCAGAAGGAAAAGAAATTAGTATAAATTCAAAAAAACAACAAATAGTTGTTATAAACAGAAGGGAACTAGATAAACAGGCAGCAAGACAAGCAAGAGATAACGGTGCTCAAATTTCTGTAAAAACTAGTTTTCTAGAGAAGAATGGCAATGGAGTAAAAACATCAAATGGAGACATAGAATGTAAATTCTTTATAGATTGTAGAGGAGTTTCAAGATTAGTCAATAAAGATAGAGATGGAATTTTACTAACAGCGCAATATGAAGTGTATGCAGACTGGATTAAGAAAGGTCAGGTAGAAGTATATTTTGATCAAGAGAAGTATCCAGAATTTTTTGCATGGGTTATTCCATCTGGAGAAGGAGTAGGAAAAATAGGTGTATCAGGTAAAGGGATTAACACTGAAGCCAGAATAGATGAATTTCTAAAATCTAAAGGTGATTTTTCAACAATTAGAAAAATATTTGCGCCCATCTGGATAAAAGGACCAATAAAGAATTTTGTGGAAGATGATACATTAATTGTAGGTGATGCAGCAGGACAAGCAAAACCTACAACAGCCGGAGGTATTTTTTCATGTGGAATGGCAGGAATTATGGCTGGCAAAGCAATTTCAGAAGCATTGAAAATGGGTAATTCATCATTATTGATAAATTATGAGAAACAATGGAAAGAAAAGTTTGGAAAAGAATTTGAGAAACAAAATCTTGCAAGAAAAATACTCTCCAGATTAGATAACAACACAGTAAATAAATTATTTAATTCCATTACACCAGAGATTGAAGAAGACATTTCAAACAAAGAAGATTTTGATTTTCATACAAGTTCAATTCTTAGATTACTAGGTATGAAGGGTTCTTTCAATACTATGCAAGCATTAATTGGAGGAGAAATTAAGAGACTTGTTCAAAATAAAGCCTAAGATTCCAAGGAAGGTATAAATTCCTAACAGAGTGGATTTCAATATGTCTTCAAGTATTTCACTACCGATATGTAATGGATGTAATAGACATATCATGCCAGGGGACAAGAATGTTAAATTTAACTGTCCAGAGTGCAATGCTGAATTAATCTGGAGATGTGGAAGTTGTAGAGAAGCCGCAGCTGCATATTCATGCAATTCATGTGGCTTTTCAGGACCTTAGAAAATGGCGAAACTACTTTTAATCGTAAAGATACTTCCTACAGGAACAGAAATTGATTTGGACAAATTAGTTGAAGGAATAAAATCGAATCTGAAAAACGATATAGAGATGCGCAGATATACAAAAGAGCCATTAGCTTTTGGATTAGAATTTATCAAGGCAGAATTCACATTAGATGACGCCGAAGGACAGATGGAATCTTTAGAAAATTCTGTTAAATCTGTCGAAGGTGTCAGTGAATTTGAAGTGCTTAATATGAGCCGCATGTCAGTGGATATGAAATAGGAGATTAGTTGACACGAAATGTCGACCCACTACAAATGAGAGTGGGAGAAGCAAAACAAAGAGATATTGGAAAAAAGAGAGCACGAATTGGTCCAGATGCAATGGATTATCTTCAAGTTACACCAGGAGATGTAATTCAGATTGATGCAAAGAAATCAACATGTGCAATTGTATGGCCAACTGATGAAGATGAAAAATATCCAGATACCATAAGAATTGATGGTCAAACAAGAAAAAATTTAGGAGTTGCACTAAGTGATGTTGTTGAGATTAAGAAAATTATGACAAAACCTGCCAAAGCAGTTACTCTAATGCCAGTAGTAGATCAAGTTACAGTTGATAAAGAATTTACTGATTTTGTAAAAAACAGATTGAAAGGTTTGCCATTAAGTCATAGTGATGAGATTTCTGTTATGATTCTCGGAAATGCAATGGAGTTTAAGATTGATAAAATTTCTCCTAAAGGTGTAGTGCGCATTGAACGTACTACAAACCTTACAATTTTATCAGAAGTATCTGAAGATAAGAAATCAAGAATCACATATGAAGAAGTTGGAGGATTACAAGAAGAAATTAAGGTGATGCGAGAAATAGTAGAATTACCATTACGACATCCTGAGCTATTTGTAAGACTAGGAATTGAACCTCATAGTGGAATCCTATTGTATGGACCACCAGGATGTGGAAAAACATTACTTGCCAAAGTTTTAGCAAGTGAATCTGAAGCAACGATGTATTCAATCAATGGTCCAGAAATCATGAACAAGTATTATGGAGAAACAGAAGCAAAACTTCGAGATATTTTCAAGGAAGCAAAAGAAAATTCACCAAGTATGATTTTCATAGATGAGATTGATGCAATTGCTCCAAAGAGAGAAGAGGCATACGGGGATGTTGAGAAAAGAGTTGTTGCTCAATTACTTGCATTAATGGATGGGTTAACAGATAGAGGAAATGTTGTGGTATTGGGTGCAACTAACAGACCAGATAGTGTTGATCCTGCATTAAGAAGACCAGGAAGATTTGACAGAGAAATGGAAATTTCAGTTCCTAATGCAGATGGACGATTAGAGGTTATGCAAATACACACCAGAGGAATGCCGATTGGAGATGATGTGGATTTGAAAAGTCTTGCATCAGAATTACATGGTTATACAGGTGCAGATATGAAATCATTGTGTAGAGAGGCAGCAATAAGATCAATTAGAAGATATTTACCAGAAATTGATTTGGAAACAGAAAAAATTCCTGCAAAAATTCTCCAATCAATGGAAGTGAAGATAATAGATTTTTACGATGCGATGCACGAAGTGATTCCTACAGCAATGAGAGAGTTCTATGTTGAACGCTCAAAGGTGTTCTGGGAAGACGTTGGCGGATTAGAAGAATCAAAACGTACTCTTCAAGATAATTTAATAGTTGCAATGAATAATCCTGATAAATTTAGTAAAATGGGAATAAAACCACCAAGAGGTGCATTGCTATATGGACCACCAGGATGTGGAAAGACAATTTTGGCAAGAGCGTTAGCTACGGAAAGTGGAGGAAACATGATTCTTGTACGAGGACCAGAGATATTATCAAAATGGGTAGGCGAGTCAGAAAAAGCTATTAGAGAGATTTTTAGAAAAGCAAAAGCATCATCGCCATGCGTAATAATTTTTGATGAGTTAGATTCATTGGCAAAAATGAAAAATGGGGAAGAAGGAGGTGGAATTGGAGAAAACATACTTAGTCAAATGTTAACAGAAATGGAAGAAGGAACAACATCAAGAGTCGTAATTATTGGAATAACCAATAGACCAGATTTAATTGATAATTCAATGCTACGAACAGGAAGATTAGACTTGAATGTGTTTGTTAATCCGCCAGACGAGAAAGGTCGTTTAGAAATTATTAAAATATTGACAGATAATATGCCATTATCCAAAGATGTAGATTTAGATGAGATTTCAGTTGCAACACAAAGTTACTCAGGTGCAGATTTAGCATCATTATGTAGAGAGGCTGCAGTCGAAGCAATGCAGAATGGTGCTAAAGAAATTTCAAGTAAGGATTTTGCTGCAGGATTAAAAAACATAAGACCATCAATTACAAAAGAAGTAGAAACATGGTATGAGAAGATTAAAGAAGGTGCATCAAGCATAATTCCACGAGAGGCTGACAAAACATTTTACGGTTAGATTTGATATGGTAATTCCAATAAGAAATCATGTATTAGAGACAATTAAGCAAAAGGAAAATTTTACTGATAAAGAACTTCAAAAATTACTTGTAAAAGATGGGACAACAATTACTGAAAGTGAATTCAACAAAGTCTTGTTAGATTTAGAGATAATGGGATTGATTTCTGTATCATGGGTAACAAAAGATAGTAAACGAATTGAAGCCGTAACTGAAAAAATTGAAGAAGATAAATACGAAGAACAGATAAAAGAAGCAGAAAAAAAAGACTACGAAGCTAGTTTTCCTAGTTCATAAAAAAAATTAAAATCTAAAATGAAAAGCTGCATCTAATGCAACAGCCAAGAAAATTATTGTCAGATATGGAGCAGTAACTTTGTATGCTTTCCATGCAAATTCGGAAGTGGGTAATTTTGTTAGTTTGTAATGATAAACAAGCATAAGTCCACCAGACGCAGCTGCAATTACAGTATAAACAATACCTAATCCAAACGCATAAAGCATTAATGAATAAGGAAGTAAGATTAGAGTATTAATTAGAATGTATTTTGATGTTTTTTCCATTCCAATTAAAACTGGAAGCATTGGAACTTTGGCTGCAGAATATTCATCTTTCATTTTCATTGCAAGACACCAAAAGTGAGAAGGGGTCCATACAAAAACAAGAAATCCAATCAAAAATCCTAAAATATCCATAGAACCTGTTGCAGCAGACCAACCAGCCATCGAGGCTGCACTTCCAGCAAAGCCACCAATTACAATGTTTGATGAATTTAATCGCTTAAGCCATGCGGTGTAAATTATTACATAGAAAAATATTCCAAGTGCGATAAAAGATGCTGAAACAAAATTTAATGCCAATGCGCCGTACACTACAGAAATTACACTTACTACCAAACCATAAATCAAAACAGAATTTGGTTTAATTCTTCCAGAAGGAATTGGTCTAGTACTTGTTCGTGTCATCAATGGATCAATATCACGGTCATAGTAGTGATTCAATGCGCTTGAACCAGCTGATGCTAAACCACCAGCAATAATGATATGAATTAATCCCCAAGTATCCAATTCAGGTCCAATCAATTTGCTCGCAGCATACATGGAGGTTACCGCAGTAATTACGAGAAGAATGACAATTCTTGGTTTTGAGATTTCAATTATTTCTTTTATTCCCAATATACACATATTTTTGATTTATCGAATTTATTCCCTTCTAATAGACGATCTACTTTGTTACATAAGGATAAAATAATACTCTGAAAGCATCAAAGCAGAATTGAGTAATTGGGATCTAATTATGCCAGGTGGAGGACTTACTGCAATCGGACTTGCAGGTTTAGTTACATCGTATTCAGGAATTGCCCACACATTCGTTGATGGAATGCATGCATTAACTGGATTACTTTTCATGTTTGGGCTGATTATAATGACTGCAGGTCTTTTGGAAGGAGGAATTTCAACATCGAATAGAACTAAAGCAACTGTATTAACAATAATTTCAATTTGTCTAGGATTTGGTACATTTGCAACAACCATGACAGAAAATTCAACGTTACCAACATTTGTAGGATTATTAATTATGATTGCAATTCCATCAATTGTAATTTCATACTTGGCAATGAAAGTACCAACATATGCAAAACCAGTTGGAGTGATTTTTATTCTTGCGTTCGGTGCAGGGATTGGACTTTACATAACATTTGGTTTTCAAGAACCAAATCCATATCTAATATCTAGTGAAGTAGAAGAAATAGAAGAGATGGTAGAGGCCATTCCAGAAGGACCAATGTTTACAATTTCAATTTTAGCAAACTCAGCAGAACAAGGTGCTCCAGACTATGAACCAGATGAAGCAAAAGTTTCAAAAGGTCACATAATTGAATGGATGAATGATGATGCAGTATCACATACTGCAACAAGTTCAGTTGATTTTGGTGAAACATTTGATACAGGATTATTAAATGCAGGGGACTCTTACAAATTGGATACTAACAAATTGGATCTTGGAACATACGAATACATGTGTATTGTGCACCCATGGATGGTCTCAACAATAATTATAGAAGAGTCTGTAGAATAAGAATAGTGAAAGAAATAATTCTAAATCAGTCTCAATTAGATATACTTACAGATCATGCCATGAAATCAGGTCAAGATGAATCATGTGCGATGTTACTTGGAATTCAAAAGGAAGAACAATGGAATGTTAAAGAAATTTTTCTAACAAAAAATGTTGACGGAAATCCAGAAGTAGAATTCACAATCTCACCAGAAGAACTTCTAGCAGGATATAAGCATGCAGAAGAAGAACATTTAGAATTAGTAGGTATTTTTCATTCTCATCCAAAATCAATTGCATTACCATCAAATACTGATCGAAAATTCATGGGACTGAATGGGGACGTTCCATGGATTATTTTTTCAGGATTAACCACAGATTTCAAAGCATTCATTCTAAAGGAAGATGTAGAAGAGATAAAAATCAGAATTATGGAAGGCATTTTTTCCAATAAGTTATAATAATTTGGTTGAATTAAATAGAACTTATTTTGCATCATGAACATGGACATACACGTCTACGACACTTATGTTAAAGCCAAAGATGGTCATACCATGCATTTCGATGTTATCACCGATAAGCAAGATCATGATCAAGCAATTGCATTTGCAAAAGAATGGCTAGCAACTGTTGGTGAAGACGGCGCAACTGTAACAGGAGAGGAATGCCAATTCTGTCACACACAAGGTGC
>JABHJJ010000115.1 GCA_018691945.1 Candidatus Nitrosopelagicus sp.
AAAAACCATTGGACCATTACCTCCAGAACAAAATGCACCTTCTATCCAATTTTCTTGACAATCACCAGAACTGTACATGTCTGCTTCATTATCATAATAATTTCCACCGTATGGTGCATCTAAAGTAAGAATATTGTTATTTCCATTTACGTGAGTTCCTTTTACAGTATTGTCCTTGAAGATATTATTGTAAATTTTATTATCATTACTGTTAGAAATACTAAAAGCATTTCCAAAACTATCTCTAATTGTATTATCTGTAAATGTATTATTTCCTGCACCTAAAGTATTTGGAGAAATTTGAAATCCAACATAATTACTTTTTAGATTATTATTGTGCACATATGCATTATCGCCTGTAATTAAAATTCCTGCAGTGTGAGATTCAATTAAAGAATAAAGAATATGATTATTTGAACCAGTAACTGTAATTCCTGCAGGACCTGAACCTGAAGCCTGTTCAGAATTGTAAATATAATGATGACCTCCATTGAATGTTATATCATCCCCGTAAATGACAATATTTCCCTGTAAATCAATTCCTAATGTGCATGTTTTTGAATCTGGATCCCATGTACCAATTAGATGACATTGATTGTTGCTAGATTCTGAAACTATAATTTCACCTGTGATTACAACATTTGAAACGGCATCACCTTCAATGTCTGATACACCATTTCCTGTTGCAGTATTTCCTGTAAACGTAGTTACCTCAGAAAAACTGTCAACATTAAATCCATAATGTGAATTATTATTTGCAGTGTTACCAATCATCGTAGTTATTGTGTTGGTACCAACACCACTTCCAGACAAATAAAATCCATCACCACCATAATCGTGATATTGATCACCATTATCATTTGCAATATTGTCTATAATTGTAATTAATTGTGAATTACTGACAAAAATTCCATGATAGAGAAAATTATTTGCAGTGTTACCAGTTATTGTGGTTCCTTCAGAATTAGAAACTGTTAAACCATAATTCCCAACATAAACATAATTATTTTTTACGATACTATTTTTGTCACCATTGAGAGTAAGTGAACGTTGATCACCGTAGGTGTCAACACCTGCTATGATTTGATTATCATCATAACAGATTTTCTCGCTGTTATATGCTATAATTCCATTAGACATTTCTGGATATGATTGCATGTTGATTGTATTTTGTGACAACCAAAATTTTTCAAATCCAGAACATTGACCATCACCCATAGAATCTTGGAGAAAAATGGCATTTTTTGCACCATTAATCACATTATTGTGAATAGATACTGCAGTTGCACTTACTTTTATTCCATATTCTGCCCACCCTGAAATATTATTAAATGCAATAGTGTGCCATCCTCCACCATCAATTTGGATAGCACTTTGAGTAAGAGATTGCCGATCAAAGGCACCAGAATAAAAGAAATTATGAGTTACAGTAATTTGTCCAACATTGTTAAGATAAATTCCCTGCTGATGATCTGTGAAAGTATTACCATCAATAGTAAGTTGATTGGAATTTGTAACGGAGATTCCAGTTGATGCACCAGATTGAGTATTGCCAGTAATGATGGTTAGATGAGAACGATCATTTTTGATACCATATCCATCATCAGAAGTTATTGTGTTATCTCTTATGGTGTTGCTTGGAGAATCATACAAATTTACACCATACCCATTGTTAGATAAGGTGTTGTCATAAATTGAATTATTTTCAGAAGATGATAGATAAATTCCAGAATTCACGTTATTGATTACAAGATTTTTTACTGTAACACCTGTTGCACCATCTATCTTTACACCTTCAGTAAAAGTGGAAGCACTAGGATTAAGTGAAGTGTATGTTCCAGTGATACTTTTTCCATTACCGTCTAATGTAACATCATTACTTCCAATGATAATTGGACCATTTAGATTATTTGAAAGAGTACATGTTTTTGTGGCAGAATTCCAAGTTCCAATGCTAGAACAATCTCCACCAGTAGAATCATCAGTTATTGTAAATGGTCCTGTAGCAGCAGAATCATTAGATATTGTAAATTCCTTTTCCATGCATTGTTCAATTTCTGGTGCACAAATTTTTAAAGTAAAATTACCATCATATTCTTGAGTATAATCTCCACCAGTACCCTGTCCTGCAGAATTCCAACTGGTGCTTGTGTAAAAGACAGGTGCATCTACTCCATAACTTTCTCCGTTTACAGTTGTTGTTGTAAGATAGTCATAAGTAACATTTCCATTTGAATCAGTAATAACATATGTCATAGATCTAGACACAAATGGTTCTGGCATATCTCCCCCAACTTTAAACCGCGTATGACCGGATTCTTCAAAAATTTCAAAATAGTTTATTGTAAATGGTCCAACATTAGAGGATGCAGTTTCCTCAAAAATATGAATTAAATTTGAATCAATAACATAGATTTTTTCAGATGAGTCAACATCCAGACAAGTAAAGATGCAACTTTGTAAACCGACAAAATCCCAATCCCCGTCACTGGAAATCTCATGATCAAATACTCCTGATGCTGAAAAAACTTGAATTCCAGATATGTTTAAAACGTAAATGTTGCCAGATGGTCCAACTGCAATATCTTTTGAATTATTAGAAACATTCCATTTTGTAATAAAAGTTCCATCATTACTAAATTTTGAAACTCTTGGAGGACTTTGTCCATCATCTAAAATGTAAATATTATCTGATGAGTCTATTGCCAAACTTTTTGGACTTATGAATTCATAGTCACCAGTTCCAGATATTGGAGGATATGCTGATGAATTTGGCCAATTAACACAAGTCCCAAGATATGCTTCCCATGAATCAAGGCAATCTCCACCACCAATATTGATTCCAGCAAATGAAAGTCCATCAGGATTCCATTGTGAAACTCTGTGATTTCGTGAATCTGCAATCCAAATGTAGCCACTACTATCAACGTCCATAGAAAGAGGATTATTTAATTTATCTTGATAACTGCCAAAAATGTTTCCGCTTGTGTTTAGAAAATTTCCAGATGAATCATAGACAACAATACAATCTCCATTACCAGTTAGTATGAATATTTTTGATGAAGTTACTGTAACATCATGGGCATTACCAAATCGATTTTCACAGTTGGTTGTTCCAACTATGCTAGACATTTCAAAAATGGTGTTGCCAGAAATATCTAATTTGACTAAAGGTCGATCCCCACAGTCTAAATCATTACTATCACTGCAAGAATAATTTGTATCCCTATGACCTACCCAAATGTATTCAGAATCATCAACAAACATAGAAAGTGCTCGACCATTATTTGCAATTGAACTCCAATCTATTTCCGAATGGGAATAAGTGGGATCATCTGCATAAACATATTCGATCATTGTAGGAACTAGTAAAACTGCAGCAACAACAAATCCCAAAATAAGGAAATTATAATTTAGCATAACTAGTATGATCCCCTCCAATTAAAATTACAAAAAATATTTAAAAATTTTAAATTACTTTTAGGATTTTTCAAATTAATTTAATCCTCAATTACGTGTGAAATCAAATGTACTGGTAATTTTGCTAGCACCGTATTGTGCACGAACTTCATATTCACCATTAGAATTCATGGTACCGCCAGCAATTACAGTGGTAGAATAATTTCCAGATGAATCAGGTGAAACTTGATCAATGGTTACAAGATTTCCATCAGGACTTACAATTAGTATTACTACAGCTTGTTCATATTCAGTCAAATTTTGGATAGAGCCAGAAATTACAATAGAATTACCAGTAGTGTAAGATGTAGATTCAGTGTTTACAGAAATGTTACCAGTAATTGGTATGAGTTCTACCTCAGCAGTTGGTTCTGATTCATCTGAAGATACAGTCAAGGAAGTGGTAGATGCAGGTGAAATCTCAATAAATGATACCTGCTGCTCAAGTATTGGTACCCCTCCCA
>JABHJJ010000116.1 GCA_018691945.1 Candidatus Nitrosopelagicus sp.
ATTCAGTTGTTGCAGCCTGATCAATAGGAGAATATACCCCATAGTGGACATGAGTATCAATTAAACCAGGAATGCTAACTAAGCCAGAACCATTAATTTTTTTATCACATTCAGGAGTATCGTTAGTTATTAGTTTGATTTTTCCATCTTCAATAACAATATTTTTTTCAACTATACCATTTGGAGTCATCACATGTGAATCTGTAATGATTAAATCGTAAGTCATTATGTTTACCTAAGTTTTCAGGTATATTACTAGAGTAAAAATGAATATACATTGTTAAAAAATGCAATTACTAGGGCCGATGGCTTAGGGGTATAGCGCCACGTTCGCAACGTGGATGTCGAGGGTTCGATTCCCTCTCGGTCCACTTCACGAAAACATTATACAGTGAAAAATGATCATTTCATCATGAAAGTATTCAATGGTAAACAAGCAGCCAATGATTACATGTCAGCACATACACTAGCATTTTCAACACCAGAGCTCACCTTAATGAGATTTTCATTTTGGTTAGGAGATATGGTTCCAGATCCTACAAAACAAGAAGAAAGTATTCCAAGATTATACACATACGTTGAAGAAAAAGACTATGCGCCGGTAGAAATTATTGATGATGATAATTATGTTCCAACAGGAGCTGTTTTGGGTTCTGGAATGTATGGAAGTGCAAATTCTGAATCATCAGGTGAAGAACAATTTTGTTCAGAATGTGGTGCAAAGAATTCAGCTACAGCAAAATTTTGTAGAGATTGTGGAACTAATCTAAATTAAAAATTATTGTTTTGAACCACACTTTGTGCAGAACTTAGCATTTGGCCTTAATCCTAAACCGCATGAAGTACAATTTCCACCACTTTGTTGCGGTGGAAGTAATGAAGGATCAGGAGTAGGGAGCGTTCCAGGTTGAGTAAATGCTTCATTAGTTCCCATAACTGAAGGAGGTCCTCCAACAGGATTATCAGCAGTACCAGAACGAGGAGGAACACCACCAGGCATCATTCCAGGTTGCCCCATTCCTGGCATTAGCCCAGGAGATTGTGTACCACCAGCTCCTACACCAGATGAAACTCTATCCAATGTTTTTTTCATTTCCATTAGTGATTTGATGGCTAAAAATTCTAAGGCAGAATAAGCTACAGTGTAATCACCTAATTTTTGAAAGAATTCTTTATCAGATAATTTTCCTGCTTTATACAAATTGTTTGCATCTAGAAAAGATTCGTAATATCCTTGTGATTCATCAAATAGTGCGGATAATTTTTCGAAAGTAAGATTTAATGTATCAATTTCTCCTAATGACATAATTCAATGAGAAGAATCTAATATTAATAGTTTAGAATAAAAAGAGAAAAATTAGTAGAGCCTAAATTTTTTCTAGTGCTCTGTCTATCATGTTTTGATATACTTCTTTAGAACCTGCGCCCACTTGCTGAGCTATGATTTCACCTTTGTTCAAAAGTAATAGTGTTGGAATACTAAACACGTTATATTTTTGTGCTATTTCTTGTGCATTATCAACATTAACTTTTACAAAGTTAACTTTCCCATCATAATCTCCAGCAAGTTCTTCTACAACAGGTCCAACCATTCTACAAGGTCCACACCATTGAGCCCAAAAGTCTACAAAGACTGGTTTATCAGAGCTAAGTACATCAGTTTCCCATGATTTCGGATCATCTATTTCTGTTATTGCCACGATTATCAAATTTCTTAAAAATTTCACATCTAAAAATGTATTTGTGATTATAATTTCATATTGTAGAGTCATGAAAAATTTTTCAAAATATACTTAAATGACGTATTGCACGTATGAAAATATGAGTGCAGAACTTAGATTGAAAAAACTTAGAGGTTCAGGAGGATTTGTGATGGCACGAGTAACTGATGAACAGCAAAGTAAGGGAAACCTTGGTGGACCAGATCTATTTTTAGCACCAGTTGGAAGATTAGAAGCTGAAAAAATTTCTAAATATACATGCAATACGTGTGAAAAAGAGTTTGAAGGTAGTCCGAATATAGAATTTGAAAATCCAAATGAAGAGGTTGCTGAAAATTTAGTTTTAGTTGAAAGAGGAAAATATCTATGCAACGAATGTGGTTCAACTATTGCGGAATACAGAGATTTTAGAAAACCTGATGAACAAGTAGACATAGGATTAGCAAATCCAATTGAAAAACAAGAAACAGACTTTGATAATTTTACTCAACAAGAAACGGTACAACCAGAGATAATACAAGAGCCTACTCCTAGCGGAGGAACATTTAGATCAATTTTTGGCATGGATGTTTTTGATGAGAGTGCAAAGAGAATAGGAAGAGCAAAACAAGTTGGTGTCGATTCAAATCAAGAATTAGTATTGCTTGTTTCAGATGCTAGTGGAAACGATATAAACATCAGTTGGAGTAGAATTGGAACTGTTGGAGAAGTAATCTTTTTAGGAAAATCTGATAAAACAGATGTAAAAGTAGAACAAACACTAGAAGTAGGAAGTGGTTCAAGATGTTCTAGTTGTAATTTTGATAACAAACCTGACTCTAAATTTTGTGAGAGTTGTGGAAATCAGCTATAGATAATCGATAAGACTTATCTTAGTAAATTTGCGAGCATAGATAATTTGGCAAGTTCAACAAAAAATCTCATCAAAGATATAATAATTATAGTTATAGCAATTGCTGTCATATGGTTTGGTTTACAGGCAGTTTTTGGAACTCCAAATCCATTTTATGTTGTTTCAAGTGGAAGTATGATTCCAGTACTGCAGGTTCATGATGTCATAGTTGTTGAAGGAAATACACCATTTCAAGATGTGAAAAAAGGTGACATTATTGTATTTTATTCACCAAAGTTATACGAACAGGGAAAAGAACGAGTGATTGTTCATAGAGTTAGTTTACTCATGGGGGAAGATCCAAAAATAGTTAGAACGAGAGGAGATGCTAATGCAGCATCAATTGCAGGTACAGATTATCCAATAACAGAAAAGGAATATCTAGGAAAAGTGGAACATGTGGTGCCACAGGTAGGATACATAACACAAATTCTTCAGCCACCAATAAACTACATAATAATTGCAGTCATAATTGGCGTCATGGTTGTAAAACATTTTGCTGGTAAGGAAAAGAAAAAAATTGAATTTCAATATACAAAAGATAAGTTAGTAGATGGCGATTCAAATGATGTTGTTGAAAATAACAAAGATGAATCAGTATCAGATATACATCATAAAGGAATAGTGGATGGCGATTCAAATAGAACTTTAGATAACAATAAAGATTCTGAATATACCAAATCATCAGATAAAGATGAATCAGTAGATGGCGATAAAAAAGAACTTTAAGATTATTTCTTTTCAGGTATTTTGAATACACGTTTGAAGTATTCTGAACTTTCTTTCAGTTCTTCAGGTTCTTCTTTAACTTTAGCCAAATTTTTTGCAAGTTGTTTTTTGTAACCTAATTGCATTTGACGAGCAATTTGTATTCTTTGAGCCTGTGGCGAACCTGCACCATGCATTGATTCAGTTAGATAACCAACTGCATTTCGTCCCATAGTCATGTTTTCAATTAATCTTAAAATTCTCATTCTATTTTCAACTTCAATTCCAGATTTTCCTTTTAGGTATTTTTTTAGAAGCGGTCCAGTTTCGGCACTTCTAAACTCTGCTTCAGATGGTAATGTAACTAGTATTCCGCCAGCAACATCTTGTGCAAGTCTTGCTAATTCATAGGGCAATCTAGTAACATTATGTTTACAGACATTTGCAAGCATATCATCATTAAGAAATACACCAGATTTCATCTTATGACTTTGATATGATGCTGCAATTCCTGCAGCATAGATTGATTCGTTAAGATGTGTCATTTCAATAATTTTATCTTTAATGTGAGAAACTTTTGGAACCCCATTATATTCTGCAATTGCAGCTGCAGCACCAATTAAAACATCACCTAAACCAGTTTTACAAACATAGCTTCGTCTATGATAACAAGTAAATCTTTCAACTAACATTGATGCAAATTCGTATTCACCATCCATAAAGATCATTTCGTTTGGAATGAATACACGATCAAAAATTACCATGGTTTCTTGTCCACCATATTCAGAGTTTCCAACGTCAATATCACCGGGTTCCATGCTACGAGTATCACAAGATTGTCTACCGTAGATGTAAGTAAGTCCAGGTGCATCTACTGGAAGAGCACCAACAATTGCATAATCTTTATCGTTTTCTAATAATCTCATTGTAGGCATTACAATCATCCAATGTGAATTAATTGTACCAGTTTGATGTCCTTTAGCGCCAGTCACATAGACACCTTTATCGTCTCTATCAACAATATGCAGAAATAAATCAGGATCTTCTTGTTCACTTGGTGTTAAACTTCTATCACCTTTCATGTCAGTCATTGCACCACCAATAACCAAGTTTTCGTGTTGAACCATTTTGATGAATTCTAATAATCTTTCATGATATTTTGTTTCATGTTTTTCATCAATTTCAAATGTTGTAGAGTGTAATGAATTTAATGCATCCATTCCAACACATCTTTGAAAACATGTACCAGTAAGTTGACCTAGTTTTCGTTGCATTTTATTTTGTAAGACTAAATCTTCTGCACTTTCTGCAATATGTAAAAAACGATTTACTCTTTCACCAGAGATTGAGGATTGTGAAGATGCAAGTTCTTCTTCTTCAACTGCAAGATCATAAGTTCTTGCTACTGCATTAATTGAAGGTCTAATCATTGGATGACTAACTGGTTCTTTTACTAATTCACCAAACAAGTAAACTTTCAGATCTCTGCCTTTTAGACTCTCAATGTATTCCTCTCCAGTTCTGATCGGTTTTACTGTTTTTTGCATGTCGATGTATCACTTAGTGATTCAAATAATTAAAAAGTTTCCAAAAAGAGCTGTGCCTAACTAGAGACCTATGCGTACATCTAGAACTTTACAACCATTATTTTTTTCCATAACTAAAACGGGATTCATATCTAATTCTTTAATTTCATTAAAATCAGAAACTAGCTGAGATAATCTTTGAATACATTCTGATAGTTTTTTGATATCAGATGGTTTTTCTCCTCTAACTCCTTCTAGAATTTTTTTAGTTTTAATTGAAGAGATCATATCATCTGCTTCAATGTTAGTCATTGGTGCAAGTTTGAAAGTAACATCTTTTAGAACTTCAACATAGATACCACCCATTCCAAGCATCACAACAGGTCCAAATCCAGGTTCAAGTTTTGAACCAATAATCATTTCTTTTCCTCCTTTCACCATCTCAACAACTAGAACACCTTTGATGTCAGCCTTTTTATTATATTTTTTTGCATTTTTTATTATAGTATCAAATGCATTTTCAACATCCTTTGCATTTTGTAGATTTACTTTAACTCCACCTGCATCAGATTTATGAATGATTTGGGGAGATGCAATTTTTAAAACTACAGGATAACCAATTTTTTTAGAAGCAGTTACTGCTTCTTTTTTTGTTTTTGCTAATTTACTGGATGGTAATGGAAAACCATATGCTCGAAGAATTTCCTGTCCTTCTTCTTCTAGTAAGGCATTTCGTTTTTCTTTTTTTGCGTTATCAAGAATTTTTTTTACTTTGTCCTTTTTGACAGTGAATTTTGTAGTTTTTCCAGAGGGGTTTTTTACCCAATTTGTAAAGGTGAGCATTGCGTTTAGCGCACGAATTGAACCTTCTGCATACGTATAGTAAGGAACGTCTCCATTTGCTAAAATTTCACGATTAGTTATTCCTTCATCCAATCCCATTAAACTAGCCAACATTGTTTTCTTGTATTTTTTTGACATTGATACTATAACTTTAGCAAGCTTGTCATAATCTAATGTAGCAGATGGTGTACACATAGAGATTACAGAACCAACATTTTTGTGTTTTAATACTTCGTTAAGTACATTTTCAAATCTATTAAAATCTGCATCGCCTACAATATCTACAGGATTACGTGAACTTCCCCATGGAGGAATTACAGCGTCAATTTTTTTTCTTATCTCTTCAATTTTTGCCATTTTAATTCCGAGTTTAGAACATGCATCCGTTGAGATTATTGCTGGTCCACCAGCATTAGAAACAATAACTAAATCACCATTCATAGGAAGAGGTTGTTTTGAGAAAGCAGTTGCATAATCAAATAATTCTTCCATGGTATCAACACGAATTGCACCAGATTGTTTTAGTAAAGCATCATAAATTTCATCAGAACCCATTAATGCTCCAG
>JABHJJ010000117.1 GCA_018691945.1 Candidatus Nitrosopelagicus sp.
GAATGATAAAGATGATAATTCTGAAATATCCAGCGATGAATTGTCACTTGTTAATAGAGGTGGTTCATGGGGAACTAACCAAGAATTACGTATTACCAAACCCACAAATCAATTTGAAAATGAGATGGTCGTAGGTATCTATCCTGTTCCTGAAAGATATTCATATTGGGGTGGCGCAATTAATCAAAACTCAACATCAATGAATTATACATTATCTGCTAGTTATTTTGAAAAAAATAATTGGAATGATGTAACCGTTGAAAAACAAGTTATTTCAATTCCTCCAAAACAAATTGTAGAGATAGATGCAAAAATATCAACAACCGATGAACAGAAGACAGGAATTTATGATGGGTTCTTAACATTTGAAGGTAAGCATCACACTGCAAATGTCCCTGTTTCATATGTTATTGTAGAAAAAATCCAAAAGGATATTCCGTTTACATTTGTTGGAAGTGATGATGATGTTAACTTTGGTAATGAATATGTTAAAGGTGCTTTTGATATGGCAAATCGCTACATGGCTGGTGATTGGAGACAATTTTATCTTGATGTAGAAGACAACACAATTAATTCTGCATCATTTGAACTTTCATGGGAAAATGATCATACAAATTTTTCAGCTTTTGTTTTAGATCCACACGGTAAAATAATTGGAACAAACATGCCAACTGGTGTATTTGGTCATTTTATGAATTGGGCATCTCTAGACTGGCTTGGAAATTCTCCGTTTAGTCAAGGTGGAGGATTCTTTCCAGTAAAAAACAAAGATACTACTTCTACACTAATCTTTGCACCAATTAATCAAACAGGAACTCATTCTTTACTTGTTCATTCAACCTTATTTGATGGACAAGATATTACTGAACCACTTACACTGGTTGCAAAATTTTCTACATTGACTGCAGATCAATCACCTCCTCAAATTATACTTGAGATAAATAAATTCATAAAGTCTGATGATGTGATAATTCCTGAAATTATTGAAGATAATCCTTCTAGTACAGTGTACATGTTAGATGGAAATCAAATTCAAATAGATGATTCTGGTATTGATGTATCAACTCTAGAAGATGGTTCACATACTTTAATCATAAATGCAATTGACAAATTTGGACTGCAAAGTTCACAGACATTTGATTTTATTGTAGACACTAAATCCCCTATCATTGAATTACTATCCCAGAATAATACTGCAGTTTCAAATCGTCTAGACATACAATTATCTGTGGATGATCAAAATCTCCCAAAATCTGATTATCTTTCACTTCTTTTGCCTAACGGAGAACGTATTGTTGATCAAAAATCATATTCATTTGATACGAGTGACTTGGAAGAAGGAGAATTTTCAATTGGTATCTTTGCACAAGATGAGGCTAAAAATAGCATATCTTCAAAAATTATGTTTGAAATTGATCATTCAATAATTGATTCCACAAAACCTTTGATCTCCACTACGTCATCTCAAATTATAGAAAGTGACACTGATTATCTATTGATAATCGTTATTGGAATTATTGCTATTGTGATCGTTTCTGTTTTAGTAATTTTAAAACAAAAATCAAAAATTCCTCAAAAAAACTGAACTAAGGTTTATAACCAATTCGTCAAGATTTGAACTTAAGTTGTCGACAACATCTGATAAAAAAACTCTGTCTAGACGTGATTTTCTTAAATTAATGGGTGCTGCAGGAACTGGTCTTGCATTTGCACCATTTGTACCTTGGGGAACTTTTCTCCCAAATCCTTCTTCTGCTGCTGCTGAAAGAGTACCGGTAATTTTACCAGACGGTTCTCAAGCCAATGCTTTCACTTTTCCTGTTAATCATGCTGAAGTTATCACTTATCCAAAAACAGGTGATGCTGTACTCGATGAAGAAGCATTTCGAAAATGGCAATTCATTAGACTTCCAGAAAAATTTGGTGGTGATAAAAATAATGTATCTTCATTTAGAGCTTACAGTATGATTTGTCTTCATCTTTGGTGTGTATGGAAATACTGGCCACAAGAAGGACGTATGAGAGGTGAATGTCCATGTCACGGAAGTATGTATGATCCTGTTACTGGTACTGCATTCGCAGGACCTGCATCATTACAAGCACCACCGTCTAACACTTTACCACAATTAAACTTTGAAGCTGACGCTGACGGTAATCTATTTGTCACACCACCAACATGGGGACCAAATAAAAATGGAGTTGTAGGATATGGCCGTTTCCCTAAATAGACGCAACGGCACTCTTGCCTTAATCTATTGGATTTGGGATGGTCTTGATAGAACTATCTTTACTGCAATAAAGTTCTCATTCCCTGCAAGGTTTGTAAGTCCATTTGGATTTTTGGGAATGCTTACGTTCATCACATTTATTATTCTTGGAGTTTCTGGTGCATTACTCATGTTCTATTATGAGCCAATTCTTGATAGAGCATGGGATAGTGTAGAGTTTATCAATAATGAAGTACCATTTGGATTCCACATTAGGAATATTCACTATCACGGTTCAAATGCAATGGTCATGCTTGCATTACTTCATATGTATTATCAATATTTCAGTGGACGTTACAAAATTAGAAACGAAATCTTGTGGATTACTGGAGTTATTTTAGGAACTGTCACAATCCTTGAAGCATTTACTGGTTACGATATTATCTTTAGTGAACGTGCAGAATTAGCAATCAGTATTGCAGCGTCATTAACAAACGCAATACCTGTAGCAGGGCCGACGATTCGTGACGCGGCGTTTGGAAGTGGATTCCATGACTTTGTATTGAGATTCTATACACAACATGTGTTCGTTCTACCAATCGTCATGCTTGGATTAATGGCAGTTCACTTCCCAAGATTCTTAGTATTTGATGTACCAATGGTTATGGCAATTTCAGGTGCAATTCTAATTACTGGTGGCGTGTTTCCAGTTGATTTGGGATTCAAATTCCAGCCCACCGTGCCGCCTGGCATCACTGTTCCTGAATGGTATTTGACCGGATTATACGCATTTCTGCGGACACAATATGATAAGTTTGTAACAGGTGTATTATGGCCTGGGCTTTTCATAGCTGCAATTGCGCTTGTTCCATTTTTAGATAGATACAAGAAATTCTCTTGGAAAGACAGACCTTGGGTTACATCATTTGGAATTGTTGGACTTGCACAAATATTGGTTACAACATACTGGGGATTCTATATTTCACCAGACTCTACTATGCCATTAGTTGAGAGGTTAGTAATAGATCCAATCAATCTCTATGTGGTAATGATCTTGCTTATTCCATTAGGAATTGGATTCAGTTACATGATGATCCACTTGGCTAAAGAAGCTGAAAGAAAAGCCAAACTAGCAAAAGACAAGGGACCAAAAAATGTAGCAAAAATTCAATTTTCTGAAAAATGGATAAATTGGATTATTGTCGCACTAATTGCATTTCAGGTGTTCTTAAACTTGGCAGCATACAATGCTGCACTAAGTGGCATGAATAACATGTCGCTATTCTTTGCAGGATTAATTTTGATAGTCTTTGCAGGTATGTTCCATGTCTATAGATATGCCATGGGTCAGGCAAAGCCTGTTCCTCCACCTCCATCAGGCGCAAAAATCAGAGTAACTAAATCCATGATTGGCTCACAAAAAGAACTTCCATCTGATGACGGTGAAACTTCCTCTGATAGCGATGTAAATGTAGATGCTAAAGACGAACTAACAGAAAAAATTGAAGAAAAAATACAATCTACTGAAGACTCAACTCCTAAACCAGACGCACCTGAAATCAAGGCAAATACTGCTGACTTGGATTTAAAAAAAGACACCAATTCTGGTATGTCGGATCTAAAAAAACCACAATAAACTAAATAAGCTTTATAAGACTTCCAGAAACCAAGCTAGCTATTGAGTACCACTGAAACTTCATCCAGTCATGGTTACGGAATCGGAATTCTAGTGGTGATTGTAGCACTTGGTGTCACAATTAGTTGGTATACAATGTATTGGTTACCTGAAGAAAATCAAAAAGTTTTCGTAGATGAGCATATCTTACATCCAAATGGTGAAACAATTGTAAACATTATTGATGGTTCATCAAGTCCTGATCAAAAAGACAATTACATGCCAAAACTGATTCAAGTACAATTAACGATTGATAATCTTGTCATATGGAAGAATATTGATACTACGCCGCATACGGTTACTCCTGACAGTCATGATAGAGATGAAATAACTGATCCTTATAGTGGAGAATTTGGTTCTACTGGAGTAATCATGCCAGGTGAAGATTATGAATTTCTATTTACTGATGCACCACCAAACGGAGCCAAAGTAATTCCATACCACTGTGATCCACATCCATGGATGGTAGGAACTGTTGAAATCACTAAATCAAGATTCTAGGCTGAATAATTAGCAAAGAGTTGAGCATTTTCTACTTCTTTATGTTGTTGAATTATTGATGTACGAAATTTCACATCATGTTCTTCATTTGGTTCAAACTCAATTGTTGCAGTAAAGTCCACTTTATTATCTGGCATTACATCCTTGTTTACAAATAATCTTGAAACATTTTGTGTAATCTTCTTTCCGTTGTATTCGCGCCATACAACTAATTCATTTGAACCAAGAATCTGTGTGTTTATGACAATGCCATCATATAATCCTGAATAATTTACTGTAATATGACCTGTTATTTCTTCATGTGGTTTGATATTCATATTATCTATTTTTATCTCAATATCTTTCAATAGTTGTTAAACAATTAATTGAAAATAAAAACTTTAGAGCGCGCGGGGAGGGCTTCGATCCCTCGACCATCGGATTAGAAGTCCGACACTCTATCCATGCTGAGCTACCCGCACAAAAACTTGCCAGTAGATTGCAATATTAATCGTTATCCTAACCACTTTTTCTCAAAGCTATCTCTTTCATTCTTAAACAAAAATTGTTGTCCATATCCTGCATATTTTCCAAAATGTTCAACTATTTTGTCATGTAAATTATCATACGTTTTATCTGTTATTGTTTTGGTTGTAATTTGAAATTCCTTTGAATAATATTTTTGTAAAATACGTAACACCCATCTATCTAATGGAACTGCTTCTAATTTATCAAGTGAAAATAACAATATACAATCTGCAACCTTTTTACCTATTCCAAAAACCTGACATAAAGTATCTCTTGCATCTTGATAATCTAGTTTTTTAATAGATGGAAAGTCTATAATTCCTTTATCCACTGCAATCGCAGCCTCTTTTACATACTTTGATCTATATCCTAAACCACACTTTGCAATGTTCCCGATAGATGCATTAGCTAATATTTCTGGTTCGGGAAACAAGAAAAATTCCTTATCTTGTATCATCTTCTTTTCACCAAATGTATGACATAATTTTTCAAGTCGGGTCTGAATGTTTGGAATATTTGAATTTGATGAGACAATAAATGAAATATAGCATTGAAATGGGTCTTGTCTCAAAATTCGCATTCCAGGAAATTTTTCAATTGCATCTTTAACTACATTATCTTTAGATAATTGATTCTTGATCTTTTGAAAATTATCATCAAATCTAAAAAAATTATGAATATCTTTGTTGTTTTTATCTAATTTCTCTTCTAAAATGAGGACTTTTTTACCATTAACTCCATACCATTTTGAATCGAGTTGTTTCCATAAAAAAACTTGGCCACTATTTATTGTATCACTGAGATTTGTTTCAAAATTATTTTTCAATTTAGATGGTAATTTTTTCATCTAACTTAGCAGCATGTGCATCAAATCCAAATTTTTCATGTATCTCTTCAGCAAATCTTGTACATGATTCATCATCACCGTGTACGGTCATAATCTTTGGATCTCCTTTTAGATTTTTAATCATTTCAAAAAGACTGTCTCTGTCTGCATGACCTGAAAATTGAAATTGTTTTACTTCTGCTGCAACATTTAGATCTTTTCCACGTGTCTCAACTTTCCCTGTATCTAGCAATTTTTTTCCAGGAGTTCCTTCTCCTTGATACGATACTAATGCAATTCCATTTTTATCATTAAATGCTAATTGTTGTAAATAGTATACCGCATTTCCTCCAACTAACATTCCTGCAGGTGAGATTACAACACATGGTTCTGTTAATGCCCGTTTTCTTTCTTTATGATCATTTATGGCCACAACTCTGTCGATAACATCTTTAAAAATCTCTGGATTTCTCAGATATTCTGGATATTTGAGAAGTACTTCATTTACCTTTAATGCCATTCCATCCATAATTATTCTATGCTTAAATCCTGAACTAATCAGTACACTAGCTACTTCCTGTGAGCGTTCTACTGAGAATGATGGAATGAAAAGTGTACCTTTTCTATCCATGACCTCATTTGCAAAGTCAATCAATCCTTTTTCAGATTCTTTTCTTGGCATTTGATTCTCTTGTGAATATGTACTTTCTGTGATTACCATATCCATTTCACCTATGTCCAAATCTGCAGAAGGTAATAACCTTGAACCTCTCAAATTGATGTCTCCTGTGTAAAATAATTTTTTATTTTCTGATTCCACCATTACAGTGCTTCCACCCACAACATGTCCTGATGAACGTAGTTCAAATGTTGCATTCCCTCTGGTGATTTTTTCTTTGAATCCTATTATCTTTGACTTCTGCATCATATTATCAATCTCAGGAACTCCAAAAGAATGAGAATTTTTTTCAATCTTTATCATGTCTTGGATTAGTAATTTGCTGAGATCAAATGTTGGTGCTGTTGCATACACATTACAATTACCACTCACAAACAGTGACGGAACACATCCTGAATGGTCTAAGTGTGCATGAGTAATTATCACTGAATCAATATCTCGTGGTTTTACATGAAGTGGGTATGTAGGTGGTGCACCCCTTGGTTTTCCAAACATTACTCCATAATCTAACAAAAAATTTGTTCCATTACAATTAACTTGAAAAGCTGATCGCCCTACCTCACCAGCTGCACCTAAAACTCTAATGTCCATTCATGAAGTTTTTGATCTCTGGTTTATAGTCTTATCATTTCTAATATTCCTCAGTATATACAATAGACAATAGCTTTAATTAGTGGAACCTAACTTTTGATCAATTATGGGAAGAACCTATGCAGAATGGGAAGCCACACAAGACTCAGCTATGGTTGCTAAAGTACGCGCAGGCGACGAAGCAAACAAAGTCCTATTAAATCAAATTAACTGGATGTGGGTAGCAAATCTTATGGCAAAAAAACCAGAACTTAATCCTTCATCCGCAGAATTATTGGATTGGGTAACATCTGGCCAAATCGATGCAATGAGAAAGTAATTTTTCATTAATCGTTTTCTTTTGTTTTTATTTTATCGATCTAATTCATAACGGTGTTAACGATCTACTTCATGGTTTAAATAGTGAAATACACTAAACAGAATGAAAGAAAATGCCAATAGCAATACTTCCAGACATTGACGAACAAAGATGTATCGGATGTGCACTATGTGTAGAAATCTGTACAACTCTTGGTCCGGATGTACTCCGTGTAAAACCTGTTGAAGGTTGGAAACGTGGTAAAGCATTTGTCTTCTATCCTGAAAGATGCATCTCAGACGGTGCATGTATTGGAGTTTGTCCAACAAAATCCATTTTCTGGATGAGACCAATGAATTACACAGCTGGTCAACCAGTTCCACTTCACAAGAACGGAATATTCATCAAGGGCTGGGCTGAAGACGCCGCCTTATAGGTACGTTTTCACAAAACCTCTTTTTCTTATTTTATTTAATTTAATTACCAGATTCTAAGATCACACACATGCAAAAAACAAGAACAACAATCTCAAAAATCACTTTTTTAATCACACTTGTTGTTGTATTAATGACACTGGCTGCAATCATTTTTCCAGCACTATATCATCACTCATTTGGAAACTATCCAGATAAACTTGAATCACAATTTGAGATTGGTCACCAAGCTTATCTTATAATATGTGGTAATATTGTAATCTTTGCAATTGGTTTTGCATACTACAAAAACAAAATTCCATTTATTGGTACCAAAATTGACCAAATAAGGCAATTTGAAATTTCCAAAAAAATCTCAGTAATAATTTTAATAATAATACTAGGAACGTATGTGGGGTTTAGTACTCCTGAACTATTCTTGGATGAAAGAGAACAGTGGGCTGACTATATCATATTGGAAGAGGCGTTAGAATATTGGCCTGGTGGAGAAAGTAAAATCCCTAATCCGTATATTGATGAACAATTAGATCGTCATGTCCGACTGGTATTGTTGGACGCATCTGTGAAAATTTTCCAAAATATCAAAATCTTGCCATTTCTTGCTAGCATTTTAGTTGTTTTTTTCACATATCTGTTAACTGTACAATTAACGGGTAAAAGATTCGCTGGAATAATTTCCATGCTAGTTCTCTTACAAAGTCACATCTTCTTGACTTTTGATACTATTGCTGTCTATGAAAATTTCTGGGTATTATTTTACATAATCTCTCTTTATGCAGTTAGAAAGAAATGGGTACTCTCTCCATTCTTCTATATCTTATCTATATTTACAAAAGCATACGCTGCCCCATTTTTCCTTATGACATTATATTCTACTTATCGCAGTGAAATTAAAACTAAGAAAAAATACTTTGTATTTGTGTCCTATCTGGGCATAATACTAATTGCATTTTTAATAATATTTTTCGGTAAATCAGTTTATACTGATGTTATTGAAATTGAATACTCGAGATTTTTCCTTGGATTTGCAGATACTGCAATGCAATTTAGATATGACATTTTATTCACAATTATGCTATTACCCGTAACTGTTGGGTTGTACATATTGTCTAAGAATAATCCTAATACTGATGTCATCCATTCACTCTTGGCAGGAACAATAATCTTCAGTCCTATTCTAATTATGTTTACATACTTTTACGAAATTCTTCCTTATCGATTTGTCCCGACACTGGTATTTTTTTCCATAGGCGTTGCGATGTTTTTCTCAAAAAAACCTAAGTAATCTTCTTTAAAATAGTCCATTCTATTGTTGCGACATCATCTTTTTCAATAATTATCATTGGGGTGAATGCCTGAAAAATATCTATAACGTAACCATCTAATGTTGTTGTTATACTAAACATTCCAGTTCTATCATCAATTGTGATTCCATTTTCAAATTTTTTCACTTTTTCATGCAATGTTCCATCAATCATCACTGTATCTATCATATCGAAACCTTTTGCAAAGACTTCATCAGTAATCTCATATGGTAAATATCTTGTATTAGTTGATTCTGAAACTGATATCAGAGATCCAGATGAATCTCTCACAGTAATTCTGAATTTAATTTCATAAACTGAATCATGTGCAGGAATTGTAGGTACACCGCTCAAAAAATTTGCTTTTTTACCTTTAACAATTTCATTACTTGGATCAAGCAATAATGCCTTATCAATCATAATTAATGCATCTCCATATTCCTGTAAATGTGCAAATGCAATTCCTTTGCTTGCTAATGCTTTTACATTATTTGGATTAATTTCTAAAATTCTATCATAATATTTTATTGCTTCTTCAATTCTATTTAATTCAATTAAAACTGAACCCTTGTTTAATAATGCATTTTGATCATCTGGATTAATTTCTAAAATATAATCATAATATGAGATTGATTCTTCATATCTTCCATTTGAAATCAATGCCGCAGCAATTGCATGCCAATCTTTAACATTCTCTCCTTTTAGTGGAAGAATTTCTTCTTGCGCTTCAATATTTGTAATTGATGTAAAAATTACTAAACATACAATACTTGAAAGGAAAACTCTAATCATGAATTATTTCTCTATTTCACATAGATAAATTATTCAGTAATCTGTTTTTTTGTTATTCCTTTTGGAATGAATTTCTTAAAGTATTGTAAAAATAAATCATTTTTTGGAAGATAAACCAAATCAAATTTATTTTTGCTGAAAAAATCAGTCCAAACCTGTAAAAATGTAGGAAATTTCTCAGGCTCAAATTCTTTTCTAGTCATCACGTAATGTGACGCTGGAAAAATATCAGATATCTCAATTGGAATTATTCCTAAAAATGGGTTATAATTACAAAACTGTATTAAATCTGGGTCTTTGAATTTTCTTCGTAATTTTTTGTATTCATATGATGAAAAGACTGGCTTTATTGTTGGGTCTTTAGAAATCACGACTACTTTCTTTTTTGTTCTAAATTTTCTTACATATTCGTGGTATCTCCTTATTTCTGGTCTATACTGATCTTCAGGTCCAAATAGGAAGATTGCTTTTTCTTTGAATTTTGGAGTTCCGTCTTGTAAGAATTTTATGTTATTCAAAATTACATCAATTGTTTCGAATAATTTTGGATGTGCTCTTGCCTTTTTCATTGTATATTCCCATAATCGTCCTTCTCGTATTGCTTGTTTGACTCTGTCAACCTCAGCCTTTATTGAGTACAAATTAAAAAGTGCAATCTGGTCTATTCGTTCTTCTTTTTTCATACCAAGTAATTCTTTAGGCTTGTATCTTGAGGATACTTCACAATCAAATGGGAAATACTCTAATTCATCTAATCTTCTTGTTCCATCATCTGTAATCACTCTATCATGTTTTGCATAAAGCATGTATGATGCAGAATCAAATGTGTCACAACCTAATGCAACTGCTAAAGGAATTGTCAAAGGATGTCCTGCACCAAAAAGATGTAAAGGAATTGAAGTTGGTATATTTTTCTTAGCAGCAATAATCATTTCTGCTAATAATCTGTATTCATATGATTCCATAAATTCAACTGGACTTCCTAATGCGAGCATCTTATATCCCATTTTGATTAATTCGTTTGTTGATCTTTTTACTAATTCTGGATGTTCACTTCCTTGAATAGGACCAATCCAAATCTGTCCATTATCTTTTTTATTTTTTATTGTTGTTTTACAAACTCTTAATGTATGGTCGACATATTCCCTTGCTTGTTTCTTTGATAATCCAAACCCAGTTGGTTTGTCTAGTGGTATGGCGAAATCAGTCATTATATCCATTTCAAATTTTGCCATGGCTGGTGGTTTTACATCTACTTCACCATACTCTAAAACTTGATATCCGCCAGAATCAGTCATTATTGAGCTATCATATTTTATAATTTTATGAATTCCATCTTTTCTTGCTTTATCTTCCAATCTTTTCATTGTGATGTATGCATTTGTAATTACAACATCAAATCCAATTTCTTTAATTTTCTTTGCAGGTATTGATTGTTTGACTGGATGTATTACTGGAACAAAAGATGGGGTCTCAATCTTTCCATGATTTGTATGAAGAATACCTATTCTACCTGCTAAGTCACTATATTTTATCTCAAACAATTCTTAGTATAATTAATGGGGATTATATTAAATTAGTAATCAAAAAATTTACCAATTTCATTTTTCTCTTCAACTAATCTTAACCAGTCTACTATATCCCCACCTTTCTGATTGTTAATTATACTGTTAATTTTCTCTAAAATTCCATCTGGTGTTTTATTTGTTACATCAATTTCAAAAGATTTCTCTTTTCCAAATGATGTAATTGAATCATTTGCAATTACACCTAATATCTCACTACCTGCGTTTTGTTTTATTTTTGAATCTTGATAATTTCTTTCTTTGTAAATTTCTATAAGAGTATAGGGATTTCTCCTCAAAATAATTGCTAAATCAATATCCGATTCATCAAGAACATATGGAGCTAAATGTCCTACAATTAATAATTTATCTAAATTCAATTTTTGAATTTCATTTTTTAATCTTGTAGTGTCAACTTCAATACCATCATCATTTCTCTCTCCAAAATCATTCTCAATTGCAAATTTGTTAATATCTAATATCTGATACGAAGCATCGTATTTTAGGAATAACTCTGCGATTGTATGTTTACCTACACCTGGATTTCCTGTAATTACTAGATTCACATATTTCCTTTTTGTATCCATGATTAATGAATTTCTGTAATACTAATATGATCAAATAAAAACTATCTCCATATGCAAATTGGTTTACTTGGCAAGGCTAATGTTGGAAAATCAACTTTTTTCTCAGCCGCAACAGAAACAATTGTACAAAGTGGAAATTTCCCATTTACTACAATTGAACCAAATGTTGGAGTTTGCTATTTGAAAATTAATTGTGAATGTAAAAATTTGGATAATAGATGTGAAAATGAATTATGTCATGATGGTACTAGATTTGTTCCTGTAAAATTAATTGATGTTGCAGGTTTAGTTCCAGGTGCACATGAAGGTAAAGGATTAGGAAATCAATTTCTTACTGATGCTATGAAAGCAGATGCATTAATTCATGTAGTTGACATTTCTGGTTCAACTGATATTCAAGGACAACCAGTAAATGTTGGAACACATGATCCATTAGAAGATATAAAATTTGTTGAAGAAGAATTTGATTTATGGTTTAAACAAATTCTTGATAGAGAATGGCCAAAACTTGTTAAAGAAATAGATCAAAAACGTACAAAAATTACTGATGGGATTACAAATAGATTTACTGGATTGGGAATTTTGGAATCTCAAGTTGATGCAGTTTTAATATCGATGTCATTGAAAACAAAAAAACCACAAGATTGGTCAGAAAATGATATTATAGCGTTCCTAAAATCCCTACGAAAAAAAGCAAAACCATTACTCATTGCAGCTAACAAAGCAGACTTGTGTGATAATCTCGAAATTCTTGAAAAAATATCTGACACATTCACAGTAATTCCTTCTAGCGCTGAAACTGAACTTTTATTGAAAAAGGCTACAAAAGCTAAATTAATTGATTATGTACCTGGCAATGATAACTTTACAGGGAAAACTGATACTCAATTATCTGAACAACAAAATAATGCATTACATCTTGCAAAAAATGTTCTAACAAAAATTCAAACCACTGGTGTTCAAAAAATACTAAATTCAATAATCTTTGATATTCTAGATATGATTGTTGTTTATCCTGTTGAAGATGAGACCAAATTAACTAACAAACAAGGACAAGTTCTGCCTGATGCACGATTACTAAAAAATGGTTCCACAGCAAAACAATTAGCATTTACAATCCATCAAGATATTGGCAATGGGTTTTTACATGCAATTGATGCGAAAACAAAACAACGTATTGGTGCTGATCATAAACTCAAAAATGGTGATATAATAAAAATTGTATCAACATTAAGTAGAGGTTAGTATGATTTGTTTAGGAATTGAAAGCACAGCACATACTTTCTCATGTGCTGTAATTGAAAAAAAACAAAAAAACGGAAAAATCTTGTCAGATGTAAGAAAAATCTACAAACCTCCTGAGGGAGAAGGAATACATCCTCGAGAAGCATCACGTCATCATATCGAAAACAGCTCTTTTGTTTTAAAACAATGTCTCGATGAAGCAAAAATCAAAATTAATGATCTTGATATGATTGCATATGCTGGTGGTCCTGGCCTTGGACCTTGTTTAAGAGTTGGCGCTGTTGTAGCACGTTCACTTTCATCATATTATGATATTCCAATTTATCCGGTAAACCATGCAATTGGACATATAGAATTAGGCAAGCTTCTAACTGGAGCAAAAAATCCATTGGTTCTTCTTGTTTCAGGTGGACATACAATGATTCTTGCATTCTCTTCAGGACGATGGCGAGTATTTGGTGAAACTTTGGATATAACTTTGGGCCAACTTTTAGATCAGTTTGGACGGTCATTAGGATTTGCTTCACCATGTGGGAAAAAAATTGAAGAACTGGCAAATAAATCTACCAATTACATTGATCTACCATATGTGGTAAAAGGAAACGATGTATCATTCTCAGGCTTACTGTCTGCTGCAAAACAAAGTACCTCAAAAGGAATTGAAGATGCATGTTATTCGTTACAAGAAACTGCATTTGCTATGATTGCTGAGGCAACAGAACGTGCTTTAGCATTTACTAGAAAAGATGAAATTATGATAGTTGGAGGAGTTGCCGCAAACAAAAGATTATCTTCTATGTTAAAAGATGTCTGTAAAAGACAGAAAGCAAAATTTTTTGTTGTCCCACTAAATTATGCAGGTGATTGTGGTTCTCAAATTGCCTGGACTGGTATTCGAGAATCAAGTGTATCTAGTGGTGCTAAGATTAAAGATACATTTGTTAAACAATCTTGGAGACTAGATAGTGTTGATGTTCTTTACTGATTCTTAAAATCTTCTATGGCATCTTGAATATCTTCTAACCATCCACCGGTTCCCAAAACACCAAATTTGTATGATTTTTCATCTTTATCATTTTTAATTTTAAAACAAATCTTTTTGATGAATCTGCCTTCTTTCCATACATCTACCTGATCTAAAGGAACGTCAATTACAGTTTCACCCATTTTTGTTGTAAAGTCTGCAATTCTACTTTTTCTTTTATCAAATGCAATACGTTTGTTAGTTAATGTTAGAACTCCTGTGCCTAATTCATCTTCATTACAATCTTCTTGTTTTAATCGTTTTTCGTCTTCATCCATATTACTATTGAAAAATTATATAATTAATGGCTTTACCTAGAAATGCTAAAAATGCCACATTTTATCTAAAAATATGAAACAAAAGTACAAAGAATATCTAAAACTAAACAAAAATGTTCTTCTAGGTTTTCTTGGCTCAATTATTGTATCTGCAATTGCTGCAGATTACTTTGGTGATCAAGATGATTATCTTAACACATCATTAACTTTGATAATAGATTATGCCATGTTTTTTTCAATATTTGGTGGGTTATTTTATTTTGATAATAGAAAGAAATATGTTTTAAATAACGGTCAAAGAGATAACACACTTTTAAAATCAGATCTAATAAAAATAATTTCATCATTAGGAATTGGTGAAGTTGTTTATACAATTGTTAGATGGACTCTACAATACTATTTTTTGCTGATAAATTATGAACCATACATGGCATCAATCATTTCACAATTGATCTCTACTGTAGTTTACATGGTTACATTAAATTTGTCTGTAAAACTTACAAAATTGTACAAAGATGGAAGTTAGTGTTTATGTTGATGGTTCAGGTGGTGAAAAATCTGGCTATGGATTTTTCATTAAAGAGACTGGTGAGTCTTTTTATGAAAAGGTTTACCCAACATATGATTTTGCAGGCATTCAAGATAAACCCGGATTAACAAATAATCAGGCCGAATACCATGCCATAATTGCAGTATTAAAAAAATTTCAAGGTTCAACAGATAAAATTACAATTTTTAGTGACTCAAAAAATACTGTAAATCAATTAAATCACGAATTTGCAATAAATAATGGGCAATTACGAATTTTAGCCCAAGAATCTTGGTTATTAATTCCAAAAATTCCTAAATTAAAAATAAAATGGATTCCGCGAAAGGAAAATTTGGCAGGAAAGATGCTTGGAAGCTAATTTGGAATAGCTTTAATTATAGAAAAATTTTAGATCTAAAAACATACCATGACTGACTCAGTTTTTCTTTCTCCGAAATCTATTGCCATTATTGGTGCTTCTGATAAAGAAGGTAGTGTAGGTCGTGCAATAACCTCAAACATTATGAAAGGTTACAAAGGTATAATTTATCCAATTAGTCCAACACGTGAAACTGTCTTTGATAAAAAAGCATACAAGTCTGTCCTTGATGTTCCTGGAAAAATTGATCTTGCAGTTGTTGTAACAAAAAATACTATAGTTCCTGCAGTACTAGAAGAATGTGGAAAAAAGAAACTTAGGGGTGCAATTGTTATCACTGCAGGATTCAAAGAAGTTGATGCAGAAGGCGCAAAATTAGAACAAAAATTAAAAGATATTGCAAAAAAATACAAATTACAAATTATTGGTCCAAACTGTCTTGGTGTGATGAATCTTGAACCTAAAACCATGATGAACTCAACATTTCTTAAAATTACTCCAA
>JABHJJ010000118.1 GCA_018691945.1 Candidatus Nitrosopelagicus sp.
AAAAGCTCTCGATGCAAATCCTGATGATGCAGCTGCACGTTCTTACATGCTGGGAATAATGATGGCAAAGCATCTAGATGAAGAACATGTGAAACGTGCAAAAAGATACGTAATTGATTAAATGAAAATTCTCCTATTATTGCTAATTTTTGTAGTCTGCGTTACCATTGGTTCTAGCTATGCATACGCATTAGAATACACCTATCCTACTATCAATCAAAGACTAACTGAAATTCCAACATATTGTGCTGTTGAATCAATAACTGACAAAATAGAATCCTCTGAAATGGATGAAATGTTGGCTAAATCCGAACTTGCTGTTAATGCATGGAGAGAAAAATTACAAAAATCTGAGATAACAAACAAGGAATTCTGGGATTTAAAATTTAAGAAAATTGGAAAAAATGAATCTGTAACTGATGATTGTACAATTACCATACTGTTTAGAGATGATCCTGAATTCTCTGGTTCACTACTTAGCAAAACACTGGGGGCTTTCATGAGAAATTCTATTTACATCTACTATGAAAACCAAGAATCAATTTATGGTGATAAATGGATGGATGGAATTTTAAAAACCATAATCCATGAAATGGGTCATACATTTGGTCTTGGTCATTATACTACTGATGACAATGATTACAATCGAAAAGTTGCAACACGTGATGAATCTCCTCCTTCGATAATGTTTGCTCCTGCACACATTAATCCTGATATAAGAAAGATTACTGATATTGATGTCCAAAAAGTCCGTTTAATTTATGGAAGTTATGGTTTTCATGCATTCTCTGAACAACGACCTAGTGAAATTATAATTGAAAATCCACTTTTACCATTAGATCCTACATATCCTTTTGAATTCACTGAAATCTCTAAAAATAACATAAAGTTATTTCGTCATCAAGATTCACTGATGACCATTTCTGGTCAGATAAACAATATCGTGTACATGTCTGGACATCCTGTATTTTTATTAATTACAAATCCTGATTTGTCAACTCAAGTTTTAAAAGTAAAACCAACTCGCGATGGATTTTTTGAAACATATCTAAATTTTAATTACAAATCACTTCCAGGAAAATATTCAATTGAATTTGCATACATTGATAAAATTGATCAAAGCAAAAATATAACATTCGATGTAGAGCAAACTGATATTCCGTTACCTCCAAAATCTGAAAATCTAAATGTTATTCAGGTGAGTAATACTGCTGATCAATTCTTTGAAATGGGTTTGTATGGTGATGCCATAAAAAATTACAAAGTAGTCATGAAAAATGTAGATAAAATCCAAGAACCATTATATCTAAACGCGTTAAATAAAATTGGTCTTGCGCTAATAGAGTTAAAAAACTATGAGAAATCATTATCATATTTTGAGCAGGTGTATGAAATCAATCCTGCTTATCCAAATATTAAACAAAATCTTAAAACTTCTAAATCATTAATTGAGGCTAACGACAAAGTGGTTATTGTTGATTCAATTATTCCACTTCCTGGTTGGATTAAATCAAATGCTGGTTGGTGGATAAACGATCAATCCACTGATCAATCTCTATTTGATGCATTTGAATACATGCAAAACAAAGGATTGATTGGAAGTTATGAATTTTCTAATTATTCTCAATCACACATTCCAAATTGGCTTATAGATATTGTAACATGGTGGATTGATGAAAAATTATCTGATGAAGAATTTCTCAAAACTATTGATTATCTATTAAAGCAAGGAATAATTATAATTTAAAAAAAATACTGTGATTAATTTTCACAATTATTGAGCTGCTTGTTTTTGTCCTAAAAGTGACAAAAGTGGCATTGCATCCCATTGATACATGTATGATGAAAGAAATGATTTGCATGCGTCATTGTATGTGTTGAAGAAACCTTCTGCTGTAGATTGATCTCCTTCAATTACTGACATTGCGGTTTTATTATCGTCAAATGATCCGCTCCAAATCATGTTTCCTTTTGCATTCCAGTCGTCAATGATTGTAGCAATTTTGTCTGCGGCTTGTGCAACATCTTGTTCTTTTGCATCTTCTTTGAAGACGCTAACTAAAACATATGGTTTTTTGTCTGCCATTATGTGATTACCACTATGACGATATTAAAATTCAATGTACTTTTCAAACATTTGTTCTATTAAGATGGAAAGCGCCGTTAGCAATATTCCAGTAGTTGACGACATGTATTCTGGTTTTTAGATCAAAGCATACGATGCTGTGTCACTAACGGCATATACAGATTGTTCCTGTTCAATAATTAAAACTAGTTTTGAATTTACAAACTTATTCCTAATTTTAAGAATAGAGTTCAATTAGTTAATCTGATTCTAAATTATTAGAATATGAAATAAGAATTGAGTGTTAGTTTAATTAGCTTTAACTAAGTGAAATTTTTATGTCTAACACAAAAATTGCAGGAATTGCCATTGGTACACTTGCCATTGGTATTGCAATAGGATTTATCATACCAACTGATTCTGGAATTGAACAAACTGCACCAGTACCTATGATGCAGACTGAATCAGTAGATTATGGTACTGACAAAATAACAATTGGATTCATTCCTTCTGAGAAAGCAGATGAACTCACGCCAAAAGCTGAATCACTTGCACGCTTCTTGAAATCTGAATTTGATGGTAAAGTCGAAGTTGATGTTGTCGTTCCATCTAACTATGAAACGATAATTGAAGGATTGAGATTTGGACATATCCATGCGGCATTTATGGATACAGGACCTGGCTGGATTGCACACGACAGAGCAAACGCTGAAGTTGTAATGGCTGAAGTAAAGAAAGGCAAAGTCGGATACTATGCAACCGTTTGGCAGAGAGCTGACTCAAACTATTCATCTATTGATGAAGCAGTTGGAAACAAAGTTGCATTTACTAGCATTACTGGTTCATCTGGATTCATCAGACCAATCGGAACTCTCGTCGATCGTGGATTAATCGATGTCGAAGGTGACGATATAGTTGCATTGAAACAAGCATTGGATAACTCCTTTGAGTATCATGCATTTGGTGGTGGATACAAAGCAGCCCTAGAATTGCTTTTGAATGGTTCTGTTGAAATGGCATTTGGCTCTGATA
>JABHJJ010000119.1 GCA_018691945.1 Candidatus Nitrosopelagicus sp.
GCAACGCCACCGTGCAGGATGGCCCTGAGACATGGACTGGAGGCTACTATGATGATGACACAAAGGAGAAATTCAAATGAGAAAGTTTAACGGGATTGGACTTGCTGATTATTGTCTAACTCCCAAAGAATTTTGGGAATTGATGGAAGATCTTGCATGAATCTGAATAAAACTTATGGTATGTACGGTATGCATACTATGCTCCTGGAGATTATTAGATGTGGATACGCATGTCACCATAATGAAAATACTTTGGAGAACTCAAAATAATGTTTTTTTGTAACGCGAATAAAATTTGCTTGAAGTGTTTTGAGGAGAATATACAATGAGCACAACAAACTCCTCCAAGGAATTTTTAAACAATCAAGCAGAAAACACTCCGACCATACGCGAAAAAATTGAATGCTATCAAAAAATAATAGAACTTGATTTTGATGATCCAGATGTATTTTTTAATTTGGGAAACATTTACTCGTCATTTGATGAAAACAAATCAAAAAAGTATTGGGAAATGTCCGTGCAAAGATATGCAAAAAAAATTGAATCGCTCAAAGAGGATGCAAGTGCATATCTAAAACAGTCCCGCAGTGCAGAACCCCCAAAAATTGAACTTAAAGATACATTTTATGAGATTGGACAGTGCTTTTACAATTTAGGCGATCTGTATTCATGCTTAGAAAAATATTCACATGCATCTGATTCATACAAAAAATCTTTTGAAATGGATCCGGATCAAGTTAATTGCTTGTACGAAATCGCACTCGCATTGTGGAATGATGAAAAACTGGATGAGTCAAAGAAATATCTACTTGAATTCATGGAACGGCAAAGTCACTATCGTGCACATTATTTGTTGGGATTGATTTATGCCAGGGAAAATTCAGTATTTTCGGCATTAAAGGAATTCTGGACATGCATTGAGCATGAACAGGATGATTCAGATTCAGATTACTACAGGGCACTTGCATACAACCATCTTGGCAATGCGAGATTGGCTGAAAGATATTTGAAAAGATCAATTCTAAGGGATCCGGAAAATGTGGAATTAATGTATGCATTAATCACACACTATGAAGCAAACGGGGAAGGTGAAAAAGCATATCAGTACTATGAAAGAATTAAAGCCAAAAAAAATACTCTGGAGAAATCAAAATAAAAAAAAACATTTTATTTTTAATGGTTTTGTCAATGGGAGTCATCTCAGCTGGCAATGTATTTGCTGAATCTACAACAGATTCAACGCCAGGTATTGGAAAAACTACTGACTGTACATTGGAAGAAGGACCACAATTTGATAGTTATTATGAATATGGATTGCGATACATATTAAAAATAAGTATCGTCAACCCTGATCCAGATAATTGCAAATATAAAATTCACATATATGATTCAGCAAAAAATTATGCCGCCACATTTGATACAAATTTAATTTCTACTAGGCCTTTACTCATGGATCAACAGCAGTGGTCAGATGGGGAATATTTCATATTGCTAAAATCCATAAACGATGGTAAATCTTCTGAATACTATCCAGTAACGATTGAAAATATAGTTCCAAGCGTTGCTGTAGAAGATTTTGAAAATACAGTTCCAAGCGTTGAGGCTACATCTGTTTTCGGAGAAGAGTCAGATTATTTTCTTGAGGATTATTCCGTGGTCTACGGTGAAACAACTTACTCTTCATCTGCAGACAGTTTAATTCACGTGTTGACTATTGAGGGGAAATTGCCCCCATCAGACACATCATACACCATAATTTCTAAAATAACAGACCCGAATGGAAATGTCACATTTCTTGATCAAATTTTTCCAAATAATTACGGATATTTTGCCGCATTATTTCAGATAGGTGAGGATGAAGGGTTTGACAAAAACGGGACCTACACGATCTCACTTGATTGGGAATTAGACGGGGAAGGAGGTGAATGGGAATTTGAAGTTACAGTAGACAATACAAGCAAATCAGATAATGCAGATTCAGCAGACCCACAGACACCAAGTGAACCCGTTTACCCACTAGATATTATCATTGTACTGTTTACGCTAATAGCAATTGCATTGATAGTGATGCGGAGTCATAAAAAAAGAAGCTCGTCAAAGGGCAGCTCAAAGTATACCAGACAATGTGAAAATTGCAGGGGAAACTGGATTTCCGTTGGCACCATTTGCAAGTATTGTGAAAGGATGTTCAATCTGCCTGATGATGAGAGGATTTTATCATCAGCTAATCCATATGACATTCTAGGAATACGTAGAAATTCCAGTCAGGATGAAATTAAAACGGCATATCACAAATTAATTAAAAAATATGATCCTTCTTTTGACAGTGCAAATAGAATAAAAGAAGAGCAGGAAATAGTGGAAAAGATTGCAGTTAAACTTCATTTGGCATGGGAACGATTAAACTGAAAGTAATTTTCAATGGCCAATGCATCTTCAAAAGGTCAACAAAATCAACTACTTTGATGATCCTGTGGAAAAATTTGGTTGGAAATAATTTAGTATGTACAGTATGCATACTATGTCACTGGTGGTTAATAGATTTGGATGCGTATAGTATAGTATGAGCAAGTATGAACAACGACCAAATCGTACGGTCCAAATAAAACAAATCCAATCCTATGAACAGTGCAATCTGTGCAAAGGCAATCTGATCACTACAGATGTTGACTTTGTTTGCAGCAAGTGCGGCATAGTGATAGACGAGAAAATAGTTGACGGTTCCAGGGACTA
>JABHJJ010000120.1 GCA_018691945.1 Candidatus Nitrosopelagicus sp.
CAACTTGTGCTCACATGCCATATTTACCAAATCTTTCAACACCAGAAGATGAAGGATATGAAAAATCAATCAAATCAATGATTAAAGAAGTGGAAAGATGTGACAAGCTTGGAATTCCGTATCTTGTAACTCATCTTGGAAGTCACAAAGGCTCCGGTGAAGAAAATGGAATAAAGAGACTTACAAACGCACTAAATGAAGTTGCAAAGACAAAGGCTGATGTAATGATTTTACTTGAGAACACAGCAGGACAAAAGAATTCTGTTGGTTCTGATTTTAAACAATTAGCAGAGATTTTTTCAAAATGCAAACCCGCAAAAAAATTTGGTGTTTGCCTAGATACATGTCATGCATTTGTTGCAGGATATGACTTGAGAACAAAAGAGGCAGCAAAAAAAACAATGAAGGAGTTTGATGAGACAGTTGGAATAGAAAATTTGAAAATTTTACATCTTAATGATTCCAAGGGAGAGTTAAATTCCAATTTGGACAGACATAATCACATTGGATTAGGAGAAATTGGAAATGAAGGGCTATCAGAGATGATAAAGATAATGAATGAGAATAAGATTCCAATCGTATTAGAGACACCTATAGATGACATAAGAGATGACTTTGAGAACATTAGAAAGGCAAAGTCACTTGCGTGAGTAATTACGCATTTATTCCATGATTGTTTTAGAGTTGTAGTATGAATTACGAAAGCGTCATGAAGCTTGCACTTGAAAGAGCGTTTTATTTTCCAAGTTGTGAGGTATATGGCGATGCACAAGCAGGTTTTTGGGAATATGGCCCAACAGGCGTAAGTGTGAAAAACAAGTTCCTTGAATTGTGGAGAAGAGAACTAGTAAGAAGAGACAGAATGCTTGAAATTGACGGCTCACAGATAATGTCAAAGTCAGTCTTTGAGGCATCAGGTCATCTAGGAAATTTTGCAGACCCAATCATAAAGTGCAAGAAATGTGGACTGACATTTAGAGCTGATAAATTAATTGCAGAGATTGCAAACGTAGAGATTCCAGAAAGTGCAGATTTAGAAGACTTTGATAAAATGATTCAAGAAAAAAATATTGTGTGTACAAAATGCAAAGGAGAGTTTGATGCAGCAAAAAAATTCAACATGATGTTTAGAGTTGGGATTGGTCCTGAAGATGTAGAAGCGTATCTTCGACCAGAGACATGCCAATCCATATTTGTCGATTTTCCAAGATTGTTCAAAACTATGCGTGGAAAGCTTCCGTTAGGAATAGCACAAGTAGGTAAAAGCTTTAGAAATGAGATCGCACCTAGACAAAGTCTTTTGAGATTAAGAGAGTTTTATCAAGCAGAGATTGAAGTTTTTTGCAATCCAGGAAAATTAAATGAGTTAGAAAAATTCTCAGAGATTGAAAATACAAAATTACGAATACAAATTTCAGATGGCATACAAGTGATGACTTGTAAAGAGGCAGTAGAAAAAGGAGTAATCCCAAACAAGTTTGTTGCATATTATCTTGGACTACTAACAGAATTTTATGAAAAGACTGGAATTGATATGGAGAAAAGCAGATTTAGAAAGCTTGGAGAGAAAGAAAAAGCATTCTATGCAGATGTCGCATTTGATTTTGAAGTAAACACGACAATCGGATGGTTGGAATTGGTAGCATGTAACTATAGATCTGATTATGATTTGTCAAGTCATGCAAAGATGAGTAAAGAAAAGTTTGAAGTTATGGATAATGACGACAAAGTTTTACCACATGTGTTTGAAATTTCGATGGGAATTGATAGAAGTCTTTACACAATTTTAGAGCATTCACTAAGAGAAGATAAGGAAAATGAGAGAATGGTTCTGTCAATCAAGCCATATTTAGCTCCAACTCATGTAGGAGTTTTATCATTGGTGAAAAAAGATGGATTGGCAGAAAAGACAGATGAGGTTTATCGTCTGATTAGAACAAAATTTGATTCATTTTTGGATCATTCAGGTGCCATTGGCAGAAGGTATAGAAGATTGGATGAGATTGGGGCACCATTTGCAATAACTGTCGACCATCAAACAAAAGAAGACAATACAGTGACTATTCGCAGGAGAGATGATATGGCTCAAGATCGTGTCAATATTTCAGAATTGGAGACAATTCTTGCTAAAGAGACAGCATATCCATAAGATATTTCTTTTAAGATATTGATGAAATTTTATGAAACTAGCAATTGTGATTCCTACGTATAATGAAGCAGAAACTATTCCAAGTTTAATCAAAGAGTTATTTGAAAAGATCAAACAATTAGTTGAAAAATTGGATGTTTTAATTATTGATGATTCGTCCCCAGATGGAACTGCAGACATTGTTAGGGAACTAGGAGACAAGTATGAAAAGATCACAGTTATACAAAGACCAAAAAAGATGGGATTAGGCGCAGCATACAAAGAAGGATTCAGATATGTCTTGGAAAAATTGGATTCAGAATTAATTGTTCAGATGGATGCAGACCATTCACATCAACCTAGTGAGATTCCAAACATGTTAGAGAAGATAAAAAATTTTGATTTTTTAGTTGCTAGTAGACATGTAGAGGGTTCAGATGTCATAGGATGGGGAATGTGGAGAAAGATGACACATTCTATTGCAGGTGCAATTGCAAGTGTTTGTGCAAAAATAGAGATCAAGGATTCAACTAGTGGATTTAGAATGTTTAGGAAAAAAACACTAGAAAAAATTGATTTTGATAAGATACGATCAGATGGTTTTGCCTTTCAAATAGAGGTATTACATCAACTAAAGCAATTAGGTATGAAGGGATTAGAGGTGCCAACTGTTTTCATAAACAGAACAGAAGGTAGTTCAAAAATGGGTAGTAATGAGATGATGCAATTTATCACAATGTGCATTAGTTACATAGGTAGAAAATAAAGGAAGAAGGCTAACTACTCAAAACTAGAAGTTGATGTTGTTTGTTTGTATTCTTGAGTTGGAAGCTCCAGTGAAGGTACTGATGGGAACTTGTCACCGATTTGTTGCTCTGCAACTGCGGATGCTTCTTGAAGAATTTTATTTGTTTCTTCACTAGATGCATCTGATTCCATGTTAAATGAATCACCGGAGATTGAGTCGACCATAAGTCCATTTAATGTCTGGGTCATTGCGTTCAATTCTGAATCTGCTTCTGGCATGAATTTACCTAATGATGATTGTAGGCTCTTCATTGTACCCATTGCAGGTCCAATTGCA
>JABHJJ010000121.1 GCA_018691945.1 Candidatus Nitrosopelagicus sp.
ACTATAATCTATAATTCTAAATTTTTAACTTTCAATTTTTACTTCATTTTTAATTTTTAATGAAACAATAAAAGCACACATGATAATCACTATTGCAAAATACATTACTGAAATATAGTCAAAAACATATGCAATACTTCCTGCAACAATTGGACCAATCACTGTTGCAATTGATAATGTCGAACTAAAAATTCCAGTTGATGTTGAACGTGGATTGTTTTCCATTAGATGAAAGTTTCCTCCGATAAATAAAAATGCCCATGTAGCTCCAACTAGTGACATAAATGGCATTGCCATCCACCATTCTGTTACAAACGATAATCCGACAAACACAAACGTTGTAAATCCAATTCCAATCTTAAATTTTGTAACGTTGGAAAGTTTAATCTTACTTGCCATTATATTCATTAAAATAAATGCTGTCATTGTATTTGCAACATACACTATTGATATGTGATATAGATCTCCTCCCCATCTCTCTATGATCATTATTGGAAGGATTGTCCATACTGCTGCAGCTCCGATATGTCTTAGTAATAGTGATAAAAACAGAAATTTATTTTTTAAAATTACTTGTTTAGTAGTTCCTGGCTCAATTTCTTTTTTTTGTTCTGGATTTGGTAATTTTATTGTAAAAATTAGACCTAGAATAAATGATGCTGCACTGATTATGAAAATTAATTTAAGATCACTTGCAATACCTGCAGCTGCAATACCTGCTAACCATCCTAATGCGTGAAATGATATTACTGTCGCTGCTCTTTTTTTATCTATGTTGGCCTCATATGTATAAGCAATCATTGCAGGAATCATTATTCCGCTTGCAATACCTGCAGCAATTCTAACTAGGAAAAATAATGTAATGTCATCTGCAAAATAATGCAACCCAAATGCTATCGCACATCCTATGAATCCAATTCTGATGAATTTGAGTCTAGTTCCTTTTTTATCTGAGTGTCTTCCAAAATATATCTCTGATAAAATTTGTGCAAAACTAAATGAAGCTATTAGCAAACCAATTTCTAGAATAGAATCCGTTACACCTTGTGCTATTACTGGCATGAATACAAATACTATTGAAATTCCTGCATGTTGAAAAAATGTTGCACTACGAACTAAGTTGTTTACATGTAACTTTGACATAAATATGGATTTTTTTTAATTCATCCTAATTTCAACATACATGCCTATTCTGTATTTTTTTGTAAATATTTCTGAAAAGAGTTAAACTATCCTGAGTTTTTTTGAAATTAACTTGACTGAAAAAGAATCTTTCTTGAATGCATTAAAAAATAGAATTTTACTTTTTGACGGAGCAATGGGTACTGAAATTCAAAGTTATGATCCTAGCCCTGAAGATTTTCCAAATAATCAGGATGGATTTAATGATGGTCTTATATTGACTCACCCTGATTGGATAAAACAAATTCATAGAAATTATTTGGATGCTGGTTCTGATTGCATTGAGACCAATTCTTTTGGTTCTAATAAAATAAAATTAGATGAATATGGATTTGGTGATCAAACAGTTGATTTTAATAAAAAAATTGCACTGCTTGCATCTGAAGTTTGTGCTGAATATGCTGACACTCCTCGATTTGTAATTGGTTCTATGGGTCCTACTGGTTATTTGCCAAGTTCTGATGATCCTGATTTAGGACAAATACCTCTTGATGAAATTCGCACAGCATTTGAATTACAAGCTGAAGGATTAATTCTTGGCGGTGTTGATGCATTACTGATAGAGACAAGTCAAGATATTTTGGAAGTTAAATTGGCAATTGAAGCATGTCATAATGCTATATCTAAAACTGGCAAAAAGGTTGCAATTATTTCTAATACTACTTTAGATCAATATGGAAAAATGCTACTTGGCACCAATGTTGAATCTGCATACACCACAGTATCTGATATGGGTATTGATCTATTTGGATTAAATTGTTCAACCGGTCCAATTGAAATGAATCCCAGTGTTCAATGGTTGGATGAACAAAATGAACATAATCTTTTGGTGGTTCCAAATGCCGGAATGCCTGAAAATCAAGGCGGAAAAGCAGTTTACAAAATGACTCCTGAAAAAATGGCTGTTGCACTTGGTGATTTTCTTAATCAATACAAAAAAGTTCGAATTATTGGTGGATGTTGTGGTACTAACCCTGATCATATCAAATCTTTAAGGAAAGTAATTGATGAAAAAGCTAGTTCTATCCACAGTTAATTTGGTTTATCTGTCATCGTAGTAAAGTATTTACAAAAACTGATGTGAGTTTAGATTATGGCTGTTCCTAGGGTAAGTTCTGCATTAAAAGCAGTTGATTTGAAACAACTTCCTGCACCTCTGATTATTGGAGAACGCCTTAACACGCAAGGTTCTCGTAAAGCCAAAAAATTAGTTCTTGCTGATGATTTTGATGGGTTAGTTGACTTGGCAAGAAATCAGGCAGAAGACGGTGCACACTGTCTGGATGTTTGTGTTGCTACAACTGAACGTTCTGATGAACGTGAATTCATGTTAACTTTAGTAAAAAAATTAAGTTTAGAAATTGATGCACCTTTAGTAA
>JABHJJ010000122.1 GCA_018691945.1 Candidatus Nitrosopelagicus sp.
AGACCAGAAATTGAACATGATGTAAAAGGAGTCATGGCGTTTTCCCCGGACTATGAAACTGCAATTCCATTTGATGGTGCAGGATATATGCTAAATAGACAAAAACTTCCAGAAATTCAAAATGCTAGAACAAAAAAGATGGGAGTTGAATTTGATTTTGAAATTAATCTTTCAGGATTAATTTATGATGGAACACAAGTTGTAGGCATACAAGGAGTAGATTATAAAACAAAACAACCATACAAGAAAACTGCCAAATTAGTAGTGGATGCAACAGGAATTACATCGATGTTAAGAAATCAATTAGAGAACTCTACAAAAGTAGAAAGAAAAATTGATAGAAGAGATGTAGAATCTACTGGAAGACACATCATGTATTTTGAACCAGGTGAGAATGATTTAGCACAATTTGATCCAGATTATTGTATAATTCACTTAGATCAAGATATTGCACCAGGAGGATATGGATGGGTATTTCCAAAAGGTGATAATAAAGTCAATATTGGATTAGGAGTTGAGAAATCAATTCTAGAACAACGAAATAAAAGATTAGGAAAATCAGATAATGTGGCATCACTAATGAGAGAATATCTTGAACGAAACAAGGCAATTAAAAATCCAAAATTATCTGAAGATGCAGGAGACATACACAACAATACAGGTGTTTATCAAGTTTCAGTAAGAAGACAAAATGATTGTTTGGTTTCAGGCGGTTACATGTTAGTAGGAGATTCAGCATGGATGCCAAAGCCTATAGATGCAGGCGGAATTGGACCAGCTCTTATTGCAGGAACAATTCTCGGAAATAATGTTGCGCAAGCAATTGAAGCAAATGATGTTTCAGAAGCAAGTTTGTGGCAGTACAATATAGATTTCATTAAAGAGTACGGTTACAAAACAGCTGGTCTAGAATTATTTAGAAGATTAGTTCAAACAATGACAAATGAACAAATCAGTTATGGAATGAAACACTTTTTGGGAAATCTTGATGTTGAGGCAATTAGCAAAGGAGAACATCCAGATTTTACAGGTCTTGGGAAACTTGGAATGATAATTAGAGGTGCAATGAATAAAACCGTTGCTAGTGGACTCAAATATACATCAGGTCAAAATCAGTGGTTAGTTGATCATTATTACAATTATCCAAAAGATCCATCCGGATTTGATGAATGGAATAAAAAATTACATAAGACGTTAGATGAGTCTTATGTCAAGATAGCATCATATGCAGCATAGATCTAGTCTTAAATAAAGTAGAAGATCAAACAATGATACTTTGATGAAAGAACAAGGAAAATCAGGAGAAAATTTTTCAGATTATTTAGATTGGAGTAATGCATTTGAAGTTTTGGAAAAAGCTCATGAACAAGGAATTTTTGTTTTAGTCATAGGTCCAAAAGGTACGGGTAAAACAACACTGGTAAGAGAATTTGCAAAAAGACAATCAATGAAACTAGAATCAATCAACTTTAGTTTAAGAACTAGAGAGAGTCATCTGGTAGGATCAAAGAGTCTTTCAGAAGGAAATATCCAATTTGATGAAGGAATTCTGATTAAATCCATGAAAGAGGGTAACATGTTATACCTAGACGAAATTAATGCAGCCGAAGCAGATGTTTTGCTAAGATTGGATGAGGCATTAGATGATAGAAGACAAGTAGTTCTAAAAGAATCCGGAGGAGAAGTGATAACAGCTAACAAGTCATGGTTTGTCATATCAACAATTAATCCACTAAATCATGTTGGAACAAAAGAACTGCCACCACAACTATTGAGTAGGTTTCCTATTAGATTAAGAATGGATTATCCGCCTGAAGAGAAAGAACTTGAGATTGTAAAAAAACATGTTCCACAAGCAGAGGTAAGATCATTAGAAAAAGGGATTAAACTTGCAAATACACTAAGACAAGCAGCATCAGTTGAAGAATTATACTATTCACCTTCATTAAGAGAGACTATAGCATATGCAAAGTTAATCGATGGAAAGATGTCACCAAAGAAGGCAGCCGAGATAGTTTTTGGAAATGTTTATGCACAATGGGGAAGTATTGAATTACAAAAAGTTAATGATATTATTACATCCATGTATGAAAGCTAATGTCATCAGTTGCCTTAAGAAATGATACATTAATTGAAATTTCAACATTTTTAGTAAGGCGATGGTCTGAGAATGATAAAATAATTGTTACAATGTCTCCAAAAAAAGTTAATGAAACCAGAATGAAAGAAAAAAAAGTAATTCTCACTCCAGTACTAGACTATAATGGAGATGAGTTTGCAAGATATAGACAATTTAGAACTGCAGCATGGTATGAGAGTATGAAGATAAAAAATTGTGAAAAAATTTTATCAAATGATCATGCATTTGGATTTTTATTGAATTCAATTGAAAGACGTAGAATTGAATTAGTTGGGCGAAAAGTTTGGCAAGGAATGGATGAAGAGTTAATTTTCAATTATTCATGGCAATGGATATACAGGCCACTTTTAAGTAATCTTCTAGGAAAATCAAAAATTGTCGAGGGATTTTACCAATATTTTTTGTTTGGAGATGTAAAAGGAGAGATGCAATCAAGTCATTTTGAACGTGTTGTGAAAGCATCAGATTTTGCAAAGGAGATTTTAGATGAGGCACTAAAAAATAATTATAATACAGAGTGGATAGAAAAACATATTCCAAAAATCTTAGCAATTTTAGACATTGATCCATTAATTACAATTCCATTGTCAGTTCCAATGAAGGGTCCAGGAATGATGGTAACACCACAAGATTTTGAGAAAGCAGTTCAGAAGATTACAAAGAATCTTGAATCAGAATTAGGAAAAATAGATCCAAAAAGAACAATTGAAGGAAAAGAAATTTCTAAAGAATTTGATTTAATTAAAGAAGAAACAAAAAAGAATGAAAATAAAGGATTGATGCCTGAAACTATAGGTATTCAAATTCCAAATTCAATGAATGCAGATGAGACAAAAATTTATGATCAAGATTTGATTAGTAATTTGAAAAATAGATTCCGAGAATGGAAAACAGGATGGAAAGAAGAACATGTTATTTCAGGGGAGGAATTTGATGAAGAGGCATATCTTGAAGGATTTCATAAGCCATTCATTACAGATGTTAAAAAATCAATAAAATCAAGAATTGTCATCTTACTTGATCATTCTTCAAGTGTGTCTGATCAACAAATAGAATACAAAAAGGCAACAATTGGACTTTGCGAGGTATTAGCATTCTTAAAAGTAGATTTTTCAGTATATGCATTCAATACTGTAGATAGACAAGTAGTTTGCTGGTTAGTAAAACCATCAGAAATGAAATGGAATAATTCAGCAGCTAAGAGATTAGCACAGATTTCAGCTAATGGAGGTACACCACTAGCAGAAGTATATGATAGAATGCTTCACGTTTTAACATCAAAAAAGCCTGATATTTTTTTGACATTGTCAGATGGAGAACCAGCTGATGCAAATGCGGTAAAATTGATACTAAAATCATACAGATCATTAGGAATCAAAATGACAGCAATTGGAGTAGGTAGAGACACATTTAGTGCAACATCAATTGCA
>JABHJJ010000123.1 GCA_018691945.1 Candidatus Nitrosopelagicus sp.
ATACTAAACATCATACTAAACATCATCATATCTACTATTCCAAACATCATCATTGAAGGCAAAAATGATTTGTCTTCCTTTAATTTCTGTTCTAACTCTTGTCTGTTTCCTGATTTATAGGAGTTCTCTAATCGATTCCATTTTTCTTGTAAAATTTTTAATTGACGTTCAAACTCTCTAATTCCATCTTCAGTTGGTTTTATCTCGATTTTTACTCCTCGCCATCCTTTCTTCTCTGTTACTATAATCCATCCTGAATTCTCTAATCTTTGTAAAATTGATTCTAATTCTTTTGGTTCTACTCTAGCTTCTCGAGAAATTTTTTCAAAATTAAAAATTCTATGATTAATAATTCCTAAAACAACTGTTTCTTTATTCTCCTCATTCATGATATTTCATTTCAAATTATTGCCTAAAAAGTAATTGAATTTTATATTATGACGCTGTAGTTTGTTTATGATTGAAACCAAGATTATTCCCATATTTCCATTAGATCTAGTCTTGTTTCCTAATCAGGATCTGCCATTGCGAATCTTTGAGCCTCGATATAAGCAAATGGTTGATGATTGCATGCTAGGGGAAAAAGAATTTGGAATTTGTCTTGGACATGATAGTGACACTTTATCAAATTGGCAGGCACCATATAATGTTGGCACAATTGCAAAAATCATTGACTGTAAAGATGTAGACTCCACAAGTGGTCATCTATTTTTAAATGTTAGAGGTCATAGAAAATTTCGAATCATTCGTTTGATTTCACCATCACTTGAAAAAACCAAAGATTACGATCCATTCACAGTACAGGGAACAAGATCCATTGAACAACTTCATCATAATGATGGTATTGAAAAAAAAATGTACATACAAGCTGAAATTGAAATAATTTCTGACATTGATTCATCAATATCTCTAACTCAATGGGAAAATTTAGTAGAATTGTGGAAAAATAATATAAAAAAAAGTGTAGGCAATCCTGAATTAACATCTCATCAACTAGATCATGTTTTGGAACAGTATTATCTAAAAACTGAAACTCCTACAATCGAGTATGTTTATTCACTATGTGCATTGGTCTCTCAGACCCCCTTTGATCTACAACCAATCTTGGAATGTACAAATATGGAAGAATTACTCCAAAAATCTACAAAACTACTGGAATCTGACATAAACTCTGAGTAAATTCAAACCTAAAGTTCATAAGCGATGAAAAACTATGAGCTAAAATTCGGAAACATAACATGGAAAAATTTGGAACATTAGAATTCGTATTGGATCGTTATTCTGGAACCTGGTGCTGGAAGATTTCTGGAAATCGTGCAGTGAACATGGTCTCAAAATTAATTCCGCGTGGATGGTATGGTGATAAACCTGATGAAGTCATTGTATCTGACAATGATGAAAATACCAAAAAATTAAAAATGATCGACGATCGCTATTCCTTTGAAATTTTATCAAACTCCGTTTGGAAACGAAAAATTGCCCCACTAACAATCAAAAAAATACGTGTGCCAAAAATTGAAAAACTACAACAAGCTACACCTAGCAAACAATTCCGTGGAACTTTACTTGACTTTCAAAGAGAAGGTCTGGACTTTTTAATCAAATCAAGTGGGAATGCATTGCTTGCAGATGAGATGGGTCTTGGAAAAACTGTCCAAACACTTGCATACATATCAAAAGAGAAAAACGCATTTCCTGCACTAATTATTGCCCCACTTGTTACTTTGACAAACTGGCAAAGAGAGATTGAAAAATTCCTAAAGAAAAAAGGAAAAAATGGTAAAATAATTGAAAATGAGGTTCCATCTAGTACGATGATTAGAAATGGAAAACTTGCTGACATTGGGAAATATGATTTTTACATCATTAACTATGAACTATTACATAAACGACTTCCTGATTTACTAAAACTTGGAATTCGTTCTGTTGTTTGTGACGAGGTACAACATCTCAGGTCTAAGACCACTCAAAAATATGCAGCAGTCAAAACATTGGCAGCACTTGAAAGTATAAAGTATAGGGTTGGTTTATCTGGCACTCCAATCTACAATCGCGGTTCTGAGATATGGCCAATCGTCGATATTCTAAAACCTGGTTTACTTGGAAGCTTTAAGGAATTTTGTGAATACTTTTGTTATGTAAATGAAAAAGGAAAAGCAATTGTACTTGAAAACAAACGTGATACACTACGCAATCAATTAACTAAACATGTAATGTTGAGAAGAAAAAAATCTGATGTCCTAAAAGAACTAAAAGATAAGGTTCGTTATCCTGAAATGATTCATGCTGATGAAAAATTCTACAAGGCTGAATTAAGTAAAATTTGGAAGAAGCTTGAAGAAGAACAAAAATATGCAGAATCTGCATTTGATAAATCTGCATCATATCATCGTGCAATAGAAAGTGAAAGACAGGCAGCAGGTCTTGCAAAACTTGCACATGTTACAAACTTTGTAACAAACATCATGGAGATCGAAGAAAGTGTGGTTGTGTTTTGTCATCACAAGGCAATTCATAATTTACTCCATCATAGTTTGGCTAATTATGACCCTGCATCAATAATTGGAGGTCAAACCGATACAGTTAGACAACGTGAAATTGATAGATTTCAAAAAGGTCAGACAAAACTAATGGTTGCAGGACTGCGAGCCGGAAACGTTGGAATTAATCTTACAACTGCAAAATATGTTATTTTTGCTGAGCTTGACTGGAGTCCTGCAATTCACCGTCAAGCCGAAGATCGTTTACACAGAATTGGTCAGAAAAATACTGTCTTTGCATACTATCTGGTAGGAAAAGGAACTCTTGATGAACATGTTGCAGAGATTCTAGTTGATAAAAGCTATGAGATTGACACTATACTTGACAAGCAAGGTGAATCATTTGAAAACAAAGAAAAGGCAAAGATGATTCTTGCCCAAATTCATGACAAGATTGGAACCAAATTATAACCTCAATATTTTTTAGTTTAAAATTTTTAGAAGAAATATGGACTTTATGTTAGAAGAAGAAATGATTGATCTTTTGACATTTTGTTTACAAAATCCTAATTCTGATGAAGTAGAATCCAAAAAATCTCGATTCATACAAGTTGGAAAAGAAATCTTTGATAATGGAGGAGTTGACGCAATGGAAAACTTCTTTTTTGCAGTAGAAAATAGAATTGAAGGTGAAATTGAAAAATCTCCAAAACCATTTCGTTCACTATGGAATGGTTTGTCTGATGAATGGAAATATCCATAGGAAAATTTACTAAAAAAGATTATTTGATGTTCAGTTATGCTTTGCCTATTCTGAACATCGAAATGCCGCATGTTGGGCATGTACCTTTTGTTGCTGGTTTACCATTTTTCATAGTTACAGCTTGGGTACTATTCATTTCTCTTTTGTCTCTGCATTTTACGCAGTAACCTATTACCATGTACTTTTAACTGATCTCTCTTATTAGCAAAAACCTGTTAATTTTTTTCAACACTTTTAGTTACTTTCTCCGCTAATTTTTAGGAATAAATCAAATAGTTTACGTTATATCTAATTCTCTAGTGAATTTTCTTATGAAAAAGATTATTTTTGGAATTACCTTTTTTGTCTTACTTTTTCCTATTGCTCATGTATTCGCTGATGACTTGACACTTAACATTGATAAGACAATTTATGAAAAATCTGATTTTATTTCTGTATGGGGGTCCACCTCCCTTGACTCTGTTTTTATCTCTGTAAAAGATCCTGATGGAAATAATGTCTGGAATGAAAGCCTAAACTCTGATAACGAAAATAAATTCTCCACTTTGATAATTGCAGGAATTGGCGGATGGACAAAAAGTGGAAATTATCTGGTAGTGGCTGAATCTGGTAATTATGTGGCTTCTACAAAATTTTTCTACGATTCAGGCGCACAAGTAAATCCTCCTTCTGCAGTATCTGATTATTATGTTAGTCAAGAAGATCTATATCTCACATTTACCATTGCAGTAATCATTGTTGCAGGAATTTTCATTTATCTTGCAAGACATATCATACTACGAAAAAAAACAAGTTATGATGATGCTAAATTAGATTCTAAAAAGAATCGTGATTATGAAAAATATCACTCTGAATGGTCAGAAGAAGAAATTTTTGGTTCACACAAATCAACTACTGATGCAAAAGAATTTCGTGAAATGTATAATGATAATTCCTTACCAAACTATTATCTTGTATTGGGGTTGACAAATGATTCATCTCAATTAGAAATTAAAAATCAATACAGAAAACTCGCAAAACAATATCATCCTGATAGAAACAAGGATTCTTCAGAAGAAAAAATGGCTCAAATTAATAAAGCATATGAAATTTTGTCTGACAAAAAACTTAGAGCAGAATATGACAAGTTTTGCAAATTATTGTGACTCTATAATCACATCTTTTAGTGTTAGATAAAGAACAACTTTAGATACATTTTGCATGCTGTTTGTAAGATTTGTTACAAGTGAAATTTTTTGTCCATCTTTATTATCTCCTTGTAACGTTATATCTAGAAAATCTTTGTTTGGTCCAAGCATGGCCTTTGAGAGATGCTTTGATACACTTGTATCTCGAATAGTTGCTTGTACCTTCAACTCTTTCAATTCTGCAAAATACACCCCTCCTCTTGTTGTAGGCTCTGTGATTGGGTTTTCTGTCTGAAAAACCTTAATTTCATTCACTGCAAAAGAATTTTCTCCAATTAGCATCCTAAAATTCGAGCTGTTTTTGTGTACTATTTCTTGCAATTCTTTTTCATTCATTACCTATTTGAAAAAATTAAAAAATATATGTCAATACAATTGTAGTTAGATATGGCAGAATCTATATCAAAAGACCAACTAAGACAAGAACAAGACCAATTTGTTATAATTGATGTCAGAGAACCAGATGAGATTGCAAATGGGGCAATTGAAAACTCTCAGAATATGCCTTTAGGACTTGCTATAAGAAATGCAAAAAAAGGCCAAATCGATGACCTCAAAGATAAGAAAATCTGTGTTTATTGTGTATCTGGTTACCGTGGAAACATTGCAGCTGATGAATTAGTAAAGGCTGGATTTTCTGTAGTAAATCTCGAAGGCGGTTACATGGCATGGGCTCAATAATTGAGTTCTAATACAATTAGAAAGGCACAAAAACTTGTTGACAATGGGGGGGTTGTAAAAATTGAAGATGATCTTTTTCAAGTAAAATCTACAAGTGATCCTTCTAAATCTTATTTTGTAACTCATGATTCTTGTGAATGCCCTGGCTTCAAAAATTTCTATAAATTTCATCATGGAAAAGGTTTGAAAGCAAATTGCTCTCATTTGGAGGCAATTCGTATATTTCTAAAAGAAAATAAATAAAAAATGCTGATTGATTGAATCAGATTGTTTATATATACATATTCGGTACTTCTACCAGTGATTAACTCAAAACACACACTGACAATTTTGGCAAGCATAATGCTAGTCGCAGGTATGCCTTTGGCATTTGCAGATATGCATGGTGATGGCTTGACAATTGAAGCAGATGCAGTTGAGGGTTCAACAACAATCACCATCACAGGACACGCTACCTCAAGTAACGTTCCTGTAACAATCATGGTAATTGCTCCAAATGGAAACGTTGTTTCTATTGATCAAATCAACCCTGATTCTGATGGCTCATTCACTTCAACAATCGGTGTTGGTGGTCCAATGTGGAAACAAGACGGCGAGTATTCAATTACCGCACAACAAGGTTCTAACAATATGAACAAATCAACCGTTGTAGTAGAAGTTGCTGATGGCGCAGTAGTTCCAGAATTTGGTACAATCGCATCTTTGGTACTTGTTGTTGCAATTTCTTCAATCGTAGTACTATCTGCAAAAGGCAGACTTAGCTTCACACCACGAATCTAACTGTCCACTTTTCTTATTTTCTTATTTTTC
>JABHJJ010000012.1 GCA_018691945.1 Candidatus Nitrosopelagicus sp.
AGGTATTTTGTGTAGTTACTTTTCGCTCCAAATGATCAATTTCATTTTTTATCATTCCCTGTTCTTCATGTAAGGTGTTTAGTTTAGAAATTAATGGACCAATTTCATCATCGTTAGGGGCGTTTGATAGTGCAGTTTCAATTTGATTTAGTTTATCTGAAACTCTATCAAATTCATTTGAATCTTTATCTAATTTGGAAATATGTAAAGTCAAATTCTCCAATAAATTTAAAATGTTTGTAGACTCTAAAAGGGAAAAATTAAACAAATTTTTCATATCTTTTTTTAAAGATTGTGTAGAATCAAAAACTTTGGTAATTTTTGAATTTAATGACTCCTTAAGTTTGGATTCATCTGGAACTCCCTTCCACAATGTTTTTTGATCTAGTACTGCAAGTATTTGGTTTAATTTCTCATCCAAAATTTCTTTTTCAAACTGTTTTTTTGTAATTTCAGAATCTTTTTTAATTTGAGTTTCCAGTGATTTAATTTGTTTTGGAATTAAACAAAACGGCATTGCACCTGAAAGTAATGATTTTAGTTCGTTTTCTAAGACTGTATGAGTAGTTTGCAAGGATGCTTTGTCTATGCGTAAATCTTCTCGTTTAGATGCAAATCCACCGCCAATTTTAGCTATTTTAGCCTCAATTTCTTCGATTTCAGGGGCCAAATCATCTTGCTTGTTTGTTTTATCAAAAATGTTTTTTTCAAGTCGTTCCAAGTCATCAACAATTTCTTTCTTTTCTTGTAAAAATCCATCATATTGAGCATTGATTGATTTTGAATCATCTTTCATATTTCGCATAACATGAACTCGAAGGTCAGAATGAAGTTGCTCGACAACATCCAACCCCAACAAAGAGTCAAATGACGATTTTATTTCAATTTCCTCATTTTCATCTTCAGTCATTTTTACAATTTTTTCACCATCAAAGAAAAATAATTTTGCAATTCCTTTAGGAATTAGTTCTTCAATGAATGACTGCCATTGAGATTCCTCAACTGAGTCAAGCCGTTTGTTATTTTTCTTTATTTTTAATTGCTCAGTTAATCTCCCATCATCATCATACCAAGTTCTATCTACAGTATAATCATCAACTATACCATTGTGATAAAATTTGAAATCAACTACAATTGATGTGGAATCAGCAGCAGCAGTAGTTCCCAAATATCTATGAACCTTGTTTCCCAAGAATTTTTCATATTCCTTGCGGGTTGTTTTTTTGTCAAAATATGATTGACCGTAAAATCCAACAAGTATTGATTCAAACAGTGTGGTTTTACCAGCACCGTTTGTACCACCAATTAGGATGACAGGTTTGTCTGGAGTCGTTGTTAAATTAAATTCAACTTTGTCTCGGTACACACCATAATTTTTTAGAGTGACTTTAGTGAGATGCATTATGTAGTTTCTCTCGAGAATTGTTCATTTTGGATTTTCTTTTTCCTTTTATCTTTTAGTTCATCTTTGATAGTGTCAATGTCATCCCAGGTTCTCCATTCTTCAGATAAAATTTTACCAAGTTTTGGATAAATTTTAGAATGTCTAGTCATTCCTTGGGAATCAAATTCTGCATTGAGTAGTTTTGAAACAAGTAGTTTTGGCACGTCATTTTTCTCACATATGCCATCAAGAATTTCTTGTTCTACTTTGGTAAATCCCCCTAGATCCTCTTTAACTGATGAGAGATTGACACCAGTAAATTCCTCATATATCGCATATACTGAGTTTTCCCAGTCACCTTGCTCAACTCTCCAAATTCTCTGTATTTCATGAATTTCCTCCTCCAAGATTAGGCTCATTGTAGGGTCTGGACCATCTTTTCTGACTTTATTTTGAGCCTCTAGCAATTTTTTAAGAAATTCTTTTCTAAATTCAATTTTGTATGGTCCTGGAGTAATTTTTTCAGTTCCATCAGTGAAGAACATAACTTTACCATCTCTCCGTTTAAAATCACGAATCTCTAATTTTTTCTCAGGGTCTTGAGTATCTTTCAAGTCCTGACGCAACTCCAATAGCGGCTGCATCCAATCCTCACCAGAATCAATTAGATTCTCCATTGACTTGTCTTTATCAACTACAGTGCACACCCAGCAACCAAATCTAGAGTTTCCACAAGAAGACGTACTTGTATCAATAACTAAAGGACATTCTGCAGCATCTGCATTTTGATATAA